>JBFWON010000105.1:0-14143 GCA_050250515.1 Bdellovibrionales bacterium
CCGTTACCGTGGCGGACAAAAAGACACGCCAAAGCCAAAGGGTAAGGGTAAATAGATGAGGAGAATGGAAAGGCCACAACTCATCGCCTTCACGCTGACTTCAGTTCTGTCCGTTAGCTTGGCATTTGTCGTGGCCATGCGCTTTTTAGGAGCCACCCGCGCGCAGACGCCTCCTCCACCACCTCCTCCTCCGGCCGCAACGGCACCAGGACAGCTTGACGAGGGTCATGACCCGATGACGACGGAAGAAGCCAACTCTGGTATTTCCGAATTAGAAGGTTTCCTAGAGCCCTTCATTTACGACATTGTGAATCGTCGAGATCCGTTTTTAGCCTATGCAGAGTTTGTCGCGGCTCCGGAAGGCCAAGCGCGCCCGACATCCCCGATCACTCGATACGATTTGGAACAGCTTCAGTTGATCGGAATCATGTGGGATGTTCGAGATCCGAAGGCGATGTTCCTAGACCCCGAGAAAGAAGTCTTTGTGTTAGGACGCGACGAAAGTATTGGAAATCGAAATGGCTACATCGCTGCGATTCGAGAGGGCGAAGTGGTCGTGGTCGAGGCCGTCCGAAAGCGTGGCGATATCATTTATCGGACAAGAGTACTTCGCATAGACAGGTAAATCTGGTCTAATAGAGTAGAGAGGTATCACGGATGATGCGTTTCTTACTTACTTTCGCACTGGTGTTGCAGCTTGGTTTGGGACTAACCTCCTGCTCGACGTCAACTCAATCTGAAGACGAATTTTCTGCCGAGAACGAGCCCATCGACGAAGGCGATTTTTCTAACAGTGGAGCTCTTGACGAAGGCGGAGGCGATGAGTTCGCCGAGGAAAATACAAACGATACTCAGGCTTCCGACGATTTTGCCGAACCGGCAGAGGAAAAGCCGGCAGAGACTCAGGCCGAGGATGATTTCGGCAATGAGTTGGATGATGAATTCGCTGCAGATGATAACAATAATGAAGAGGACACTGGAGACGAGTTTGCGGAAGAAAATTTCGACGAACTTGAGCCGGCCCCGACGGAGCAGGCCGAGGAGCCTCCTCCAGCGGAACTCATAGAACCGGAGCCTGTACCTGAACCCGTCGCCCCGCCCGTCGTCGAGAAGACAAAAGTTCGCGATATTCGTTTTGTCGCGAATTCCAGCGGCGGCACGGTGGTGATCGAGACCAGCCAACCTGTCCAATATCAGACTCGGATGAACAAAGCCGCCCATCAGTTTATTATTGAGCTGGCTGATGTAGAACTTCCTGCGGCCCTTAAGCGTCCCTACACAACAGTGGGAGGCACGGCTCGAATCGGTGGCATCAATGCTTATCAAGAGGAGGGAAGCACGACGGCTCGCGTGGTCGTGCAGCTTTCAAGCACCGCTGGATCTGGCGAGCCCGTTGTTCAGCAAGAGGGAACCTCGCTCGTGGTGGTGCCTCCGGCGGCTCCACCTCCTGTGGCTAAAGTGGCTCCGCCTACGATTGCGAAGCCCAGCCTGGTCGAAAAACCAAAGGGCGCGCTCCAAGCTCGCACCTTGGATGAATTTTTAACCGGCAATCAGCAGTTTTTTGGTAAAGCGATTTCACTGCAGGTGAAGGACGCGGATGTACGCGATGTGGTTAACTTCTTGGCCGAAGAAAGCGGTGCAAATATCGTTATGTCCGACGACGTGGATGGAAAGATCTCGCTAAAGTTACGTCGAATTCCTTGGGATCAAGCTCTGGTTACGGTCATGAGGACCAAGGCACTTGGTTACGTTCGTCAGGGCAATGTCTTACGGATTTCGACTCTCAAGGCGCTTCAAGCCGAAACCAAGGCGGCCAGTGAGATCCTTGAGGCTCAAAAGGAAATTGCGCCTACCGTGGTGGAAGTCATCGCGGTCAGCTATGCCAATCTGGATGAACTTAAGAAAAGTTTGACGCCCTTTTTATCAAAGGACTCCAAAGATAAAAAATCGGGTGGAAACCTGGAAATCGACAGTCGTACAAGCACGGTCATTGTGACCGACAAAGCGGATGTGGTAGAGCGAATCAGAAAACTGGTGCAAACGCTGGATATTCCGCCAGGCCAAGTTTCAATCGAAAGCAAAATTGTTGAAGCCACTGAGAGTTTTGAAAACTTTGTCGGCGTCAACTGGAGTGCGGTCGGTGCGCCTCTTAATCTGAGCCCCGGCGGCGGTGCCGATGGGGCGCCGATTGATTTGACGATGAACATGAGCGCGGCCACCTTAAGTCGAAATGCTGCTGCCTCCAAGGCGTTCAATGCCTCGATCAATGTAGGAACTCTCGACTTCTTTGGAGATTTGACGGCTGCACTTACTCTGGCCGAGCAGGACAATCTGGCCAAAGTGATCTCGGCGCCACGAATTTCGGCGATGAATCGCGAAAAGGCGACGATTATTCAAAAGGGTGAAAACGTCTCGCTCAAAACAACCACGGTTACAGGTCAGGGCGGGGGAGCCGTGATTGCCAAGGAACCGGTTCGAAAAGAGTATAAATTGGAACTGGAGGTCACTCCTCAAATCACCGCGGATGGTGGGGTCATCATGGCTCTTAAGGTGACACGGGAATTCTTAGGTCCGGTTGAGGACGAGGAAACCAAGTTGCGCGCCACCAACACTCGTATTGCAGAAACCAAAGTATTGGTGCGAAACGGACAAACTGCCGTTGTGGGTGGAATCTACACGAACGACGAGCTGTCTTCGGAAAATGGTGTGCCTTTCTTAAAGAACATCCCGATACTGGGTTGGCTCTTTAAGAATCGCTCTTTGGCAAGATCCAAGACCGAGCTCTTGGTCTTCCTGACTCCACGAATCTTGGCTCAAGATGCGCTTCAAAAAACGCAAGCCAACGCCGCCCCTGTGGTGGATGAAGGCGACGCGAGCCTATCCGAATTCGAGTGAACTATTGAGTCGTAAAGGTTTTGAAGTTTTCATACCGATCGGTCGGTGCGGTAAAGGTACCGAACCAACCGATGGGTCGCGCCTTGGCGCGGAAGCGATAGTTCTTATTTGAAGACTTCTGTAGGCCGCCCACACCAAATATGGGGATACCGCTATTGCAGCTGCCAGAGCCCGTGATCTGCAGGGCCTTGTTTTCACCTGAGGACCATGTCCCAAATGAGCTGTACTCGCACTTCAGCGAATCCGTACTGTAGTCAAATTTCGATGGAGTAAAGGCAACGGTTTTGGTGGTGATAGCTCCTGTTTGGTCGACCGATGTGACGTCGACCTCCAGAGCAATAATCGTGATCTTATCGTCCGATTGATTGTCGATCGAAACCACCAGAGAGAACCAAGGGGCTTTAATTTTTTCATCTCCGAAGTCTGCGTCGGCCGTAATCACAATGGGCTGATCGGGAATGACCGAAATTTTGGCCTTTTGCGATTTGGTCTGTTTGCCACAGCCAACCGCGACAGCTGCCATCACGCTCGCAAGTGTAACTGCTTTAAGTCCTTGCCATTTCGTCACTTACATCCCCCAAATGACTATGTCTTATTATCGGATATTTTACTTATTATTTAAAGTGACATGGACGAAAGGTGGAATTGTCGCTAAACCGAAGTCATGGATCTTTTTGAGACAGCTATGGCCCAAAGTCAGGACAAGCCTCTGGCAGAGAAGATGAGGCCTTCAAGCCTTCAGGACTTTCGTGGGCAATCCGCCGTTTTGAGTTCTCTAAAACCTTTTTTGGATCATCCAGAACGCCTGCCCAATTTGATTTTCTGGGGACCCCCTGGAACTGGCAAGACCACCTTGGCGCGCGTGTTGGCGGAGAGATCGAAAGCCGAATTCATTTCGGTCAATGCGGTCGACACGGGTGCGAAGGAGCTTAGAAGCCTAGGCGAGCAGGCGCATTTGCGAAAACTCTCAGGACGGCAAACGCTTTTGTTTATAGATGAAATTCATCGGCTTAACAGAGGCCAGCAAGATGTACTATTGCCCCACACTGAAGTGGGCGATTTTATTTTGATTGGAGCGACGACCGAGAACCCCAGCTACGAGCTGAATGCAGCCCTTTTGAGTCGCGCGCGAGTTCTGGTCTTTGAGCGTCTTCGAGAAGAGAATCTTGAGGCCATTTTGCACTCGGCTGCCGAGCAGGCCAAGATCGATCTCTCATGCATGCTGACGACCGAGGCTCAGAAATCACTAGTGGATTTTGCCGACGGCGATGCAAGGCGCCTCCTCAGCAGCTTAGAAACCCTGTCCGCTCACTGGCAGCCCGATCAGCCGCCGCTGACCTCAGACGATTTCGTCAGTCGCTTGGGTAGTCGGTCGCTTCGCTATGACAAGTCGGCGGACGAGCATTATGACTGCATATCGGCTTTTATCAAAAGTGTTCGGGGAAGTGACCCCGACGCCGCCGTTTACTATCTGGCCCGTATGCTCGTGGGAGGCGAAGACCCCGTCTTCGTCGCTAGAAGATTGGTGATTTTAGCGTCTGAAGATATCGGAAACGGAGATCCCCGGGCCCTAACTTTGGCTGTCTCGGCACTTCAAGCGGTCGAATTGATCGGCATGCCCGAGGCTCGCATCCCTTTGGCCCAGGTGACGGCCTATTTGAGCTGCGCACCTAAGAGCAACTCCTCGTACGTCGCCATTAACAAAGCGATGGAGGTAGTCGAAAAATCAGGAACCGTCCCGATCCCGTTGGCCCTTCGATCTTCGCGAACAGCACTGAATAAATCCATGGGATACGGCAAGGGCTACCGCTACGCCCACGACGGCCCGACGGGCTGGCAAGAGATGAGCTTTCTTCCTGAAGCGTTGGCAGATGAGAAATTCTTAGAGCTGCAAGATCGGGGATTCGAAAAAACCATGCGCGAATATCTCAAATGGATGCGCGGAGAAAAAGAAAAGTCCTAAGGCTAGTCGGCCTTCATGGCATAAAGACAGATACAGGCGTCAGCCCCGTCGGCTTCTTTAGAATGCCGGGTATTGGCTGGGATTAGAACACGGTCCCCAGGCCGCAGGAGCATTCGATTTCCACCAATATCTAGCCGGAGTTGACCTGAAACCACAATTCGTACCTCGTCAAAGGGATGTCTATGGTCGGCCACCTTACCACCGGAAGGAATCGTTTCCTCTACTGGCTCCAGACCCTCGCTCTCCAGCATCAGTGCCATTTGCTGGGGGGTTGGTAGGATGGGGGCTTGCCAACGACTCACAAGCATACGTTTTCGCTCCTATTCCACGATTGATACAGGACAATACTCTAAAAAGTGGGGGGTGTCCTCAAGTCTTCTCGGGGGTGGGTCGATGCAGTAATGGCATGGGTGATGTACCTGTAGGAAATGAAAAGCTAGAGCGAATGCAGCAGATTCAAGAATTTGTTTCTAAGAGCTCAGGCCTTCGGTCCAGAGTGACCGTTGAGAATGAAAAGTTGCAAATCGCGCAAAGCGCCGATGGCAAATCCATCGCTTTGATTGCTGAGGACCTAGAGGAAGTGATTCATCGAATCGACTCCGATGGGCAGGTCTTCCTGCAGGTCAATTTTAGGTCCGGCAAGAAAATTCTTCTCACACAAAACTTGATTGGATTCAAACCGGCGCCAAGCCGTGGTTTGGATCTCGGTAAGCTTCCCAAAGTGGTGACGACGCCCGATCTCTTGTCGGTGGTCGAAGCCATTGAAGACTCTATGGCCACCACCCCCACTCAACCTGAGGAAGTGGCCATCCTAAAGAAGGTTTTCGATTCCGTCCTGCGGGGTGCTGAGGCTGTAGGCTTCGATACTACCCCTGAGCGCGTCTGGCTCCAGGGTTTGGCACGTAAAACCAAAGCCAGTGCTTGACCTGCCCCCCCTAATTGCGCCATTTTAGTCGCCTGTCTGGGGGCATAGCTCAGCTGGGAGAGCATCTGATTTGCATTCAGAAGGTCGCAGGTTCGATCCCTGTTGCCTCCACCAGATTCTGCTGTCTACTTTTCTACTTTCTATAGATAATTTTTGAATGAAAGATGGGCTTCGGCGCCTTTGGCGCCCGATGTTTTGGGTAGCTGCGGTTTTGCTTTTCCTGCTGGCGTATTCGTTATTTCGACCTCACCTATTTAAATGGATTGAACCTAGGCTCCATGCGCTGACCGAGAAAATCGATCGCCACTGACTCGTGGCGGCAAAGAAAAATTTCTAAGCGTGAATCCAAACTCCCGTGTTCTTGCATCTCCTTGCTGTATGAACAACAAGAGCGGCAGGCTCGGGGGAGGAAAAATGAATTCTATTTTGAAAAAACTGTCTTTTTTATTGAGCGTGGGTGCCTTGTCCATTCTCACCGTCACCGCTTCGGCTCAAGGCGAAGCAAAAGTGGAAGCCAAAAAAGAGAAACCGATCTTCAGCTTGGACAATGGCAAGGTTCAAATTACGAAATCTGGAATTGTCGTTCGTGATGGGGAGGAGACGCATGCGAAAGTGAGCATGGGGCCCGATGAAGACATTGTCGTTCCCATCGCTCTCTTTATTATGTTGGCCGTTGTGATTTTGGGTGCAAAGTATTTCTCTTCGAAAAACGAACAGCGGCGATTAGATGTCTTGCAAAAGATGGTCGAAAAGGGCCAGCCCATTCCTGAGGGCGTGATTACCCAAATTCTTAACACAGGCAAACAAGAGAGCGAAGACTCCAGAGCCACCTACAAGCGCACCCGAAACGCATATGGATTCTCGATCGCCGGAGTCGCTTTGCTCGGTTATGCGGTAATCACCGGCAGCTTTCACGCAACCGACGTTCTTGTGCCAGGCCTGGTCTTTCTCTGTCTTGGTTTGGGTGGACTGGCCGGTTTGTACCTTCAAAAGAGCGAAGAAAAAGCCTAACGATCATGAGTCAATCCGATGAAGAACTCGTCAACCGAGTTCTAGTCCTGAATGACCGTCAGGCCTACTGCGACCTGGTGCGAAAGTATCAGGTCGACCTGCGTTCTTATCTAGCCCGTTTGGTGCGCAATCCAGAATGGGCTGGCGATTTGGCGCAGGAAGCTTTTCTGACCGGTTATCGCAAACTGAATCAGCTAAAGAATCCCGCCAAGTTTCGCAGCTGGATTTATTCCATCGCTCACACGGAGTTTCTGCAGTGGAATCGCGGGCGGGCATTGACGGAGTCACTTGAAAATTGGGATTCTGGCGACAACGCGGATGTTTTTGCTGGCACCGAGGTTCGCCTTCTGTTCAAGGGACTCAGAGCGGAAGAGTGCTCGGCTGTGACTTTATGTTTAGCCCATGACTTCACCCATGCCGAAGCCGCACAAATGCTGGGCTTACCGGTCGGGACGGTGAAGTCATTGATTCTCAGGGCGCGAATTAAAATGGGAGCTAAGTTATGAATCGAAATGATGATGAACAGTTCATGGCTCGATTTGCAAATCGATTAAGTCTGGAGCCCAATCCTGAATGGGCCCGTACTCCGCGGTGGAAAACGCCTTGGCAGGAGCTTGGCTGGGCTCTCGCTGCGGCTCTTCTTCTGAATCTATACTGGAAGGAACTTCGGATTGGTGCGCTGACGATTCAGTATTGGATGGCCAATTGGTTTGGCGGGGTTCCTTCAGCGTCGGCTTACATGATGGTAGCGGCACTTTTGATTTTTGCAGGTTGGGCTTGGCCCAGGTTCAGTCGAGAGCTCTGAACACCTTTCGGACCAACGATTTTTATGGATGCGATGACATTCGGGTGGCGCGCAATTTTCCATCACAGGCGAAGTTGAGCTCTCGCAGCAGGCGAGCAAGGGCTCGCTCCGGACGCGGCCAACCCCTTTTTTTCAAAAGGTTCAAGCCAATCTCATCGACTTCGGCATGGGACTCTTGCCGGTTTTGATCGCATCGAAATCCCGAATCCCGTAAGAGCCGATAGGAAGGATTTCCTTTGGTAGAATATCCGTTAGCTTGAGCCGCCAATTCAAAGATGTAGTGTCCCAGCTCATGGGCCATTACGAATTCCAAAAAGAGGTCTCTTTCCTCTGCGGTTCTTGCGATGCTCCCAAGGCGGTCGACAAATCCTGGGTCGATAAAGACGACTCTCTGACTTAGGTCCGCAGCGGCTAGACATCCGTCGCACGCTTGAAGTTTAAACAGGGAACCGCCAAAAGCGACTTGGTTTAAGGCAAGAAAGATCTGCTCGAGATGTCCACTCAAAGGAGCGTCAACCGGTGAAACGTTTGGTCGTAGGTCGGCAAATCGAGGATAGGCCGCCATCTCAGACGGCCCATCCATCGCCCCCGCCCAACACTCTTGAAAAATGAGAAAGAAAATCCCCCAAAGCACGAAGTGAAGTTAAGGTGATACGGCCTGCGCATACCAGTTCCAATTTGAGATCAGAAAAATTTTTCAAGGTCTCGGACTGAGGATCCGGCCCGAAGGGTTACAGAGATAAGATATTATTATGAGCACTCTTAGCTCACAGCTATGTCTAGGCTTGTCATAGACTGATCTTACCAACGATTTTGCCGTCGCCATCTACTTCGATAAAATTTTGCGAGTGCATCTGGTGCAGTTCGGGGTCGCTTCGTTTGCCTTGATACCCAAGGCCTAACAGTTGAGTGATGATCTTGGCCTGTTCTTTCTTGCTGACTAAAAGGTGCCAATTTTCAATTCCGTGATCACGCGCAAACTGGCTCAACTGTTTGGGCTGGTCAGCTTGATCGATGGTGATCAAAACTATTTGAATGGCCTGGCCTTGTTTCTTCCGATCGGCTTCGATCTCCTTCAGCTTCGCGGTGGTCATAGGGCAAATCGTTTTGCAGCTGGTATAGAATAAAGCAAATAGGGTCCTCTGGCCTGTCAGCTCACTCAGCTTCATTTTCTTACCCTTCTGATTGGTAAACTCCAGGCCTGCAGAATAAACACTCAAATTCAGACCCGCGCACGGTGTGAGCGCCATTGCCAAGAAAACCATTATGAGACGCACCCACCAATTAGTCAGGCTGCGCGGCAACCAACAAAAACGCCAAGCACATTTCATCTTCGGTCCCTTCTCCAAAATAAACTTTTTCAGTTCGGTCGGAGGTGTTGAAACGACAAGTAATTTTCAGTTTGTCTGTCTTTGTGATCGTCAACGGCCGCACGTAATTGTATCCCGCCTGCCAATTGAAATCGAATTTGGGCACATCGGCCAGACATGTATTCGTCTTATCGGTTGCAACTTTCTCAAGCGTGATTTGTCGACCCATAATGTGCATGTGGGGGGCCACACCGTAAACTTTGAAGTTCTTTGCTGACGGTTGATTAAGAACCAGTTTTACTAGGTCCCAGCTCAGCACATCTAAAAGCCCGCCTCCCGCGATGTACTCATCGGCCAGTCCACGACTGAAAATCTGATCTACGGTTTGCCACCAGGAATTGCCTTGAGTGTCGGATTCAATCACTTCCGACAGTCCCGGTTTGAGTGAGAGCATAAAGTTAGCCATCACGATCCATTTAGTCTCGAGGGCCTCATCTTGAGTCTTAACTACGATCGAGCTCTGATCGGGCAGTTGGGTGTTTTGAGTATTGTAGTGAACTTGCATAATCAGCTTTCGACCTTTTTCGAGCCGAAGACCAATTGTTTTTCCAGTCTCAGGATCTTGCATCTCTTGAGCGTTGCCACCCGGAGCCCACAGCCCGACCACATCCGCTGCCACACCCGCAGCTCCAAAGCAGGAGTAGCCAGGGCGTCCGCCTTCACCTAACTTCGCCTCGGCGTTTTGCTGAGCTTCCTCCGAAGTCGGCTTAAATATTATGACGTGATGAACCTGCGTCGCCCGATCGGGCGAGACCTGAATTGCGGTGATAAATGTGTCAGCACTCTGCCCGGGATCGAGCAGAAAGCATCGATAGTCATCTAGCTCCCCAGCACTTGGGGAGGGAGTGTATCTTTCGGCCATGGTCAGCCTCGTAACAGGAGCAACGAGTTGTTTAGGTTGAGGAGGCAAAAGATCATGAGCATTTTCTCCAATGGGCAATCCGCTTTGATACCATTTCACGACCGCATTGATTTCTTCATCCCTTAGCCAAGTGGCGTTTGAAAAGTCTTGGCACTTTCCTGAGTTGTCGACTCCCGGAGGTGGCATCGTGCGCGCGGTGAGAGAGCGAACAATTGAAGTCTGTAGCCGTTTGACCGAGGGAAAATCGGTCAATACAAATGGAGCGACTCCTCCCTCTTGATGACAAGAGTTGCAATGTTTCTGAAACAGCGGCGCAATTGTTTTGCTATACGAGGGATTGTCGAGATCAATCGGAGTCTGACTATCATTTAGCGACAAGGTCTCGCGCTGTGCAGAGCTGTGAAACTTCTGACCACATCCCACACTAAACAAAATGAGAAAATTAAGTCCTATAATTCTCTTCATCGAATTCCCCTTCGCGCATCCAGGTTCAATTGGTGCAACCCAAGTGCCGGACTCCGCGGCCGCGACAGCCATTGAGCATCGTCATTCAAAATTCATCGGCTAAGCCCTTTACAGAAATCTGGAAATTGATGAGGAACCACCCTTCAGTTCCAGGCGCTGGGAGTTTCCTACCGCAGATGGTCTGAATCTCGCTTCTGGCGCAGGTTTAGCGTGGTGCCGATCGTAAATATCTGAAAAAGCTAGATAAAATCGATTTCAGCGGCTCAGATGATGGGTCCATAGGCCTGAATTTTGCCGTCCAATTCTGCGGGCAGATTAAGCAGAATCTGGCGTTCTTTCAGGTTTCTCCAACACTCCAAAATTTCTTGCGAAAAAAGATTATTCGCCTATTGACGGGCACCCCCCGTTCTTATAGAACCTCAAATTCTCGCTTTTGCTCTTTGAAAACTAAATAGCTAGCTATCATGGTTTGTGGGTCCTACAGTACGACGGGTAAAACCAACGTATATGTAGGTAACCAAGTAATATCTTTGATAGCGGCCATTCATATGTACTCGATTTTTTTTGAATGATAGTCAGTGAATGTGCAGCTAGAACAAAGGATTTAATACTGACTGTTCACTTCGGTGAGCTTTCAGGAAATTTCAAATTTGTTTTTCAAATTTTAAATTTTAATTGAAGAGTTTGATTCTGGCTCAGAACAAACGCTGGCGGCGTGCCTAATACATGCAAGTCGAACGAGGAAGTACCTTCGGGTATTGTACTAGTGGCGTACGGGTGAGTAACGCGTGGATAATCTTCCTTAAAGTGGGGAATAACTAGTCGAAAGATTAGCTAATACCGCATAAGACCACAGGGGCTTCGGCTCAAGGGGTTAAAGGCTTCGGCCGCTTTAAGATGAGTCTGCGCCCGATTAGCTAGTTGGTGAGGTAATGGCTCACCAAGGCGACGATCGGTAGCTGGTCTGAGAGGACGGCCAGCCACACTGGGACTGAGACACGGCCCAGACTCCTACGGGAGGCAGCAGTAGGGAATATTGCACAATGGAGGAAACTCTGATGCAGCGACGCCGCGTGAGTGACGAAGGCCTTCGGGTTGTAAAGCTCTGTTCTCAGGGAAAAAGAAAGTGATTGTACCTGAGGAGAAAGGACCGGCTAACTTCGTGCCAGCAGCCGCGGTAAGACGAGGGGTCCAAGCGTTGTTCGGAATCATTGGGCGTAAAGCGGGTGTAGGCGGCTCTATAAGTCAGGAGTGAAATCCCCGGGCTTAACTCGGGAAGTGCTTTTGATACTGTAGAGCTTGAATGTGGGAGAGGATAGTGGAATTCCAGGTGTAGTGGTGAAATACGTAGATATCTGGAGGAACACCGGTGGCGAAGGCGGCTATCTGGCCCAACATTGACGCTGAGACCCGAAAGCGTGGGGATCAAACAGGATTAGATACCCTGGTAGTCCACGCCGTAAACGATGGATACTTGGTGTTGGAGGTATTGACCCCTTCAGTGCCGAAGCTAACGCGTTAAGTATCCCGCCTGGGGAGTACGGCCGCAAGGTTAAAACTCAAAGAAATTGACGGGGGCCCGCACAAGCGGTGGAGCATGTGGTTTAATTCGATGCAACGCGCAGAACCTTACCTGGGTTTGACATGTATTGGAAGGCTACCAGAAATGGTGCCGCCCGCAAGGGCCGATACACAGGTGCTGCATGGCTGTCGTCAGCTCGTGTCGTGAGATGTTGGGTTAAGTCCCGCAACGAGCGCAACCCCTATGTTTAGTTGCCAGCATTCAGTTGGGCACTCTAGACAGACTGCCGACGTTAAGTCGGAGGAAGGTGGGGATGACGTCAAGTCCTCATGGCCTTTATATCCAGGGCTACACACGTGCTACAATGGTAGATACAAAGGGAAGCAAGAGTGCAAACTGGAGCTAATCCCATAAAGTCTATCTAAGTTCGGATCGAAGTCTGAAACTCGACTTCGTGAAGCTGGAATCGCTAGTAATCGCGGATCAGAATGCCGCGGTGAATACGTTCCCGGGCCTTGTACACACCGCCCGTCACACCATGAAAGTTGTGCCTACCAGAAGTCATTGCGTTAACCGTAAGGAGACAGATGCCCAAGGTAGGAACGATGATTGGGGTGAAGTCGTAACAAGGTAGCCGTAGGGGAACCTGCGGCTGGATCACCTCCTTTCTAAGGAGCTCTGAATTTGATGTTGGTCATTCGCTTCGGCGAACTCCCGGACGGCAACTAGCGATCGAAAGATCGTCGCCAGTCCAAAATATCAAGAAGACTTCTTAAAGGTCATACCCACGATCTGTGATAAAGCTAGCTGTTTAGTTTTGAGAGAGTAAAGCCTGAAAAGGCGGGACTGTCTTAGGACATTCCCGAGTGAGGGCCTGTAGCTCAGTTGGTTAGAGCACACGCTTGATAAGCGTGGGGTCAGAAGTTCAAGTCTTCTCAGGCCCACCAGTTCCAAACAGAACTGTAGGGCTAGGAAAGACTGGATCTTTTGGTCCAACGATCTTTGAAAATTGAATAGCATGTTTAGAAATCCAACGACGTTTTATTGTCGTTGGATGGCAAGTAACGAGTTGAAATTAAATCCATATCACTTGCGGGTGATATGGTGAGTTCAATTTTTTTATTTTCGATCTGGCTTTGTTGGGAATTAATTAATTCTTAGCAAAGTAAGTTTTGATTTTTTGAAGCTACTAAGAGCTTACGGTGGATGCCTAGGCACTAGGAAGCGATGAAGGACGTGGTAAGCTGCGATAAGCTCCGGGGAATGGCACACACATTTTGATCCGGAGATTTCCGAATGGGGAAACCCACCAGTATATCTGGTACGACATGATGAATTCATAGTTATGTCGAGCGAACGAGGGGAAGTGAAACATCTCAGTACCCTCAGGAAAAGAAATCAACCGAGATTCCCCCAGTAGTGGCGAGCGAACGGGGAACAGCCTAAACCTTGTATACGTGATATTTGCTAGAAGTTGTGTACGGGGTGTCGCGAGACTTTCAGGAATCGCTAGCACGGTTCCACGAAGTTAAAAACATGCAGTTAATAGAAGGTTCTGGAAAGTTCCGCCAAAGAAGGTGATAGCCCTGTAAATGAAAACTGTATGTCTTCGGGAAGTATCTCGAGTATCACAGGACACGTGAAATCCTGTGAGAATCCGGGGAGACCACTCTCCAAGGCTAAACATTACCTAGTGACCGATAGTGAACAAGTACAGTGATGGAAAGGTGAAAAGAACCCCGAGAGGGGAGTGAAATAGAATCTGAAACCGTATGCTTACAAGCAGTGGGAGCACTATGTACGAATGTATAAAGTGTCACCGCGTACCTCTTGCATAATGAGTCAGCGAGTTATTTTTGCAGGCAAGATTAAGCCGTTACAGGTGGAGTCGTAGCGAAAGCGAGTCTGAAATGGGCGTTAGTCTGCAGGAATAGACCCGAAACCCAGTGATCTAATCATGGCCAGGCTGAAGCGCGGGTAACACCGCGTGGAGGGCCGAACTAGTTGAGGTTGAAAACTCTTTGGATGAGCTGTGATTAGGGGTGAAAGGCCAATCAAACTGGGTGATAGCTGGTTCTCTCCGAAATATATTTAGGTATAGTCTTCGATAAATTCTATCGTGGAGGTAGAGCACTGTATGGGCTAGGGGTCTTTACCAGATTACCAAACCCAAGCAAACTCCGAATGCCATAGATAGTTACTCGAGGAAGCAGACGCGGGGTGATAAGGTCACGCGTCGAGAGGGAAAGAGCCCAGATCGCCAGCTAAGGTCCCTAAATATGCGCTAAGTGGTTAACGATGTGGAGCTACTTTGACAACCAGGAG
>JBFWON010000106.1:0-14098 GCA_050250515.1 Bdellovibrionales bacterium
GTAAAGATTTCCATTGATCGTCCTTTTCTCACGGCAAAATCCATATCACAGGCTGCCGCAGTAAGGCCAATCGAACCGGTCAGATATTTGCTAGACAGTGTCCAACGTCAGGGGCTCACTCTAAATCCCTACTCAACTGGCCGGCTCCCGAGCGAAAACGCCCAGGATTGGTGACCGACGCTAAAGCGCAGATCCTACGACTAAGCCCGCTTCTTAAAAACCCGGCGCTTCAAAATATCTAAGACTTTGCGTGAAGCTTCGCTGCCGGTCAGGAGAGTGATCGCGAAATAGGCGATCATCCCGACACTCACGACCACCGCGAGAGAAAGAGTGCGATTCACATGGCCGGACCAAGTATCAGGCGCGAGCTCGAGCAATTTCGGATAACCCTCGCGGCAGATCATGGCCAACACGAGCAACCCAGGCAAAGTGCGCAGCACGCTGATGATGATGCGACCGTATCCGAGCGGGCCAATCATAAAGAAAAAGAAAATCTGCAGCACCACAATATTCAAAATGCTAGAAAACGTGGTCGCGCCCGCCAGTCCTTGCAAGCCGTACTGGCGGACCATGATGGGCCCAATGATAATGTGAAGAACCAAAACTCCACAGGCCACCACGGCTGGAAGCCATGTGTTTTTAAGAGCGTAAAACGCCGGCGCCGTCACCCGCGACAGACTTGAGAACAACATCAAGAGCGAATAGATCTCAACCACAGCGGCCGTCCCACGCGCGTCCGCAGCGGTGAAAGCCCCGCGCATAAACAAAACTTCCGTCAACGGAACCGAGAGAATGTACATCCCCACCGCCGCAGGCAGAGACAAATACAAAAGCGAGCGCACGGCTAAGTTGGCCTCGTGCAAAAAACTCTTGCGGTCGCCTTGCGCTTCAAACTCTGAAAAACGCGGCAACAGCGCTGTGCCCAGTGAGACCGCGATCAGCGACTGCGGCAACTCTAAAATTCGATCGGCCAGATAAATGTAAGTCTGGGCCCCTTCTGGAAGTCCCGCCGCAAATTTGGTGTTCACAATCGTCATGACTTGAAAAACACCGAGTCCAAAAAGGCCGGGCATCATATTGCGAAAAACTTGCCCCACCCGCGGACTTCGAATTTTCAGTGTGAGCTTGGGTAGATGACTTTCTTTCACCAACAGCCAAAGAACCACACCCATTTGCAAAACTCCGCCGACGATGACTCCCAAACTTTGCGTGGCACCCGGATACTGGCCGAACACATCGGGGATAATGGTGAAGATAATCAATCCCACATTAAAAAGCGTCGGACCCACCGATGGCCAAAAGAAATGCCCCAAGGTGTTGGCGACCGCCATGTGAAAGGCGTAGGTCGTGACCAACACGAGGTAAAAGATCATAATGCGCGCGAGGTAAATCGTTTGCTCGACTTTGCCCGGCACACTGGCAAATCCATCGGGGTTGTCGACCAAGAAACGCACGATCGGGTCCATAAAAACAAAACAGGCCACCGAAATCGTCACAGCCAGAGCAAAGACAACGGTAAAGACGGCGTTGGCCATGTCTTCGGCGTTTTTACGAGAGTCTTTTCGAGCCTCTATATATAGTGGAATAAAGCTGACCGAGAGCGAGCCCTCCCCCAAGAGCCTGCGAAACATGTTGGGCAGGCGAAAAGCCACCACAAAGGCATCGGTCACCTGACGGGGAAAAAGGGCGTTCATCACCGCATCGCGCGCAAAACCCAGGATTCGGCTTGAAAAAGTGCCCGCCGCCATAGCCACCGCAGACTTAATAACTGACTGATTTTGCTTAGGTTTCGGGGAATTAGGGGAACTCACTTGTGCGCCTTCCCAAGGTGTGGTACTCGATTTGTTTCAATTCTCAATTGAATCACTGGAGGTTTCAAATTGGCAAACCATAAGTCGGCCATCAAAAAAGCGCGTATGTCCCTGCGGCGCAATACTATCAATCGCAAGACTTTAGGCGAAGTCCGCACGATTGAGAACAAGCTGAAGAAAACCATTGCAGCTAAAGACAAGGAAGAGGCCACCAAAATTTTGGCCGCTTACATGAGCCGCATCGGTAAAGCCTCTCGCAAAGGTCGCATCCATGCCAGCACGGCTTCTCGCCGCGTGAGCCGCCTGTCCAAAGCCATCAGCGCTATCGCCTAGCTCGACTCCATACCGGTGGCGGAGGCCACGAAGTTTCGGATTTCTCGTTTAAAAGAAAATTCCAACCCAATAAACTCCAGTCCGTAGCGGACTGGATAACTGTTGCTGGCGGGAATGACCGATCGAGTGATGGCCCCCACGATGATGGGGGTTTCATTCCCAGGAAGATGAAAAGACACTACCAATCGCTGATTCATCACCATCTCGGGTGTGCAGCTGATCATCATCCCGCCTTCACCGACCTGATAGCTTTTTGAAACCGAGTACTCGCCCTTAATTAAGGTACCAACCGAAGAGTCGAACCCGCGACGGGGAACTCGACGTCGGCCCATATGGGCTTTGGGAGTGCTCATCATAGCGGGCTCTGCCAATGGTGCCTTGGCCGGAGCTTCCGGCTTTTTCTTAACCAAGTTGACGGGTTCGATTTTCCTGGCGGCCTCTGACAAGGTAAAACCCTCCAGAAGCCGTATCGGAACTCTACTGACAGGTCTTCAGGACAAAATTCTCAAGCCACACATGGGCCGGGACCGAAGTGGATTTCAAGGCTCGGTCGGTATCCAGCAGAGTCTGAAAGGTCTGGGCGATCTTACCTTCGTCCCAGTTTCGAAGCTGCTCCAAATAGCTGGTCAACAGAAACTGCGGAATGCCCGCCTTAGCGCTGAGGCGCTGACCGGTTAGACCTTCGCGCTGGCCCTCTTTCAACAGCCCCATGATGCGAAACTGGCGGGTGATCATGGCTAATACCCCCACTTCGCTTTGACCATGCTCAAGAAGATTGGCCAAAGATTGCAGCGCGAGCACGCGATCCCGTCGGCCAATGGCATCGGTCAAATCAAACACCCGATCCACGCGTGACTGCGAGACCACTTGCAGGATGTCTTGCGTTTCGACCTCGGTTCGGGCGCCGAGGTACTCTTTTAACTTAGACAATTCATTTTGGATCTCAGTCAAATTGGTGCCGACAAATTGGCGCAAAAGGCTGGCGGACTCACGCCCGACCACAAGCCCTTGTCGATGCCCCAAATACTCAATCCACTCGAGAACCTGATTTTCATACGGGCGCTTCAGCTCCACCACAGTGGCTTTTTCAACTAAGCGCTTGAAGGCTTTCTTTCGTTTGTCAATGGCCTCACAAGCGAGAACAAAGGTAGTCGAATCTACGGGGTTGTCGATAATGGGGCGTAAAACTTCCCAATCTTTTTCTTTCAAATCTTCAGCGCCACGAAAAAGCACAAAGCGCCGTTGACTCATCATCGGCATGGTTTCGACCGCGTCTTTTACGGTGTCGGCGGCGGCCTCACTCGCATCGAATACACTGCAATTGAAATCGACCGTGGCTTCATCGACGGACTTGGTTTTCAAAAGTTGCCAAGCCTCCTGCATCAAAAAGGCCTCATCCCCAATCAATAAATAAAGGGAATCAGGAGCGCGGCTTTCAAGTCTTTGCTGGAGTCGTCGTAAATCCAAGGTGATCATGCAAGTTCCTTAAAAATTCTCGGTGATGCGGTCGTGGGCTTCGCTCATCATCTCATCGGCCAAACGAGACAGTTTTTCAAAACGCACGGATTGGTTGTAATTGGCATTGGCGGAATTGACAACCGCCTGACCGATACGGGGGGCCGAGTACACGATCTCGTTTGAGAACGAGCCCTCCCATATAATCTTCTCATCCGATTTTCGTCTCAGCAGCATGTCGGTCTTGACGACCAATCGATACTCCGTCGTCAAAACCGCATCGTTGGGAAGGGTGGTCAACTGCCCCGGCTTGTTGGTCACCGCCGCACCCGGGTTGGTCGTGATGTTCGTGATTCGTCCCTCTAAAATCATGGGCGCGGACTCACGATCGCTGATCCTAGCCACCTTGGATCTCGCAAATTCGCGCACCAAGGCGTTGGTGAAAGGGACTTCCACCCCTACCTCTTGCGTTAAATTTTTGAATACGGGAATCGCCAATTGCGCATAGCCACCCGGAAGACTGCGCTCACTGAGGCCGAAACGATAGGCACAGCCAAAGCTCAGACAGCAGATCAAAATCAATGTGATTCTCAACACATCCAAACGCTAACCATTTGGTCTTGACCGGTCAAGGTTATGCACTAAATTAGCTATGATGTCGGACGCCAAACCACCTTATCGCCTGTTGGCCCCGGGACCTGTTCCGGTGCCGCCGCCCGTTCTTAAAGCCATGTCTGACAAGGTTTTGCATCACCGCACGCCTGAATTCCAAAATATTTTAAAAAAAGCTTGGAGCGGACTGAAAACCGTTTTTGCCACTAAGCAACCTGTCCAAATATTAGCAGGCACCGGTTCCGCTGCGATGGAAGCCGCTGTGGTGAATTTTCTTTCGCCCGGTGACCAAGTTTTAGTGGTCGACTCTGGCAAGTTTGGTGAGCGTTGGGCCGAAATTTGCGAGGCCTACGGCATTCGCACCCATCGACTGAAAACCCCTTGGGGTCAGCCGGTGAATTTGGCTCAGTTTGAATCTACACTCAAGGAACATCGAGCGGTCAAAATGGTTTTTTCGCAAGTCTGTGAAACCAGCACGGCGACCGTTCATCCCATTCAAAAAATGGCGCAAATCGTGGCCAGCCACACCAGTGCCCTCTTTGCAGTTGATGCAATCACCGCCGTTGGCGCGATGCCGCTGCCGATGGACGAGTGGAACTTGGACATCGTCGTGGGCGGCAGCCAAAAGGCTTTTATGATTCCCACGGGATTGTCTTTTCTCGCCGCTTCTGAAAAAGCATGGCGACAGAATGCTTCGGCCCGCCTGCCCCGTTTTTATTTGGACCTGGCCGCTGAGCGCAAAGCCAATGAAAAAGGCGACACTAATTTTTCAAGCCCTACCCCTCTTCTCGTCGGTTTGGCTATGGTCGTCGGCCGCATACAAGACGTGGGCTTGGATTTGGTGATCCGCCGGTGCGCGAATTTGGCGGAGGCCACCCGATCCGCAGCCCAAGCGCTGGGGCTTGAGCTCTATTCTCAGGCGCCTTCAGACTCGGTCACAGCCATTAAAACCCCGAATGGGGTCAATTCTTCCGATGTGCGGGATTGGCTCGAGCGCGAGCGCAATATCACGGTCATGGGTGGTCAAAACGACCTCAAAGGCCGGATTTTGCGGATTGGTCACATGGGACACATTCTAAATGGCGATATGCAGGCGTTTTTTGTGGCTCTGGCTGAGGCTTTGGACCGATCGAAAGATGTGCAAAGGGCACAAGATGTGCTAAGCCAAAAGCTTAAAAACGAGGAGATTTTGTTCCCGTGAACGTAGTGATTCTTGAAAATTACTCCGTCAATGCCGTCGCTCGGTTAAAAGCTCATGACATCGATGTCTCAGAGCGCACGGACGACTTATCCAAAGCCGACGCCGTTTTGATTCGAAGTCGCACCCGAATCAATGCCGATTTTCTCGAAAAAGCGCCCAACTTAAAACTGATTGTGAGCGCCACCAGTGGTTTTGATCACATCGATTGGCGAGAGTGCCGAAAGCGCGGCATCATCTGTGCCCACACGCCAGAAGCCAATGCACAAAGTACCGCAGAGCTCACCATGGCCTTGATGCTCGCGGGTGAGCGCGATCTGCCGATGGCGATTCGTAATGTGCGAGGCAATCAATGGCGGGATGGTCTTCACCGGCCGCACGGCCTTGATGGCAAAACTTTGGGAATTATTGGACTGGGCCGCGTGGGATCCAAAGTGGCCAAAATGGCGCAAACTTTTGGGATGAAAGTGATCGCCCACGACCCCTACATCAACTTTGAGAATTTCAGCCATTTGAATACGCTGCGCTTGGGTTTGATTGAAGTCTTAAAGACCTCCGATGTGGTCAGCTTACATGTGCCGCTCACCAAAGAGACTTTTCATTTGATCAATCACGCCACCTTTAAAGAAATGCAGGCCGAGGCGATTTTGATCAACACCTCCCGCGGGCCGGTCGTGGATGAGAATGATCTGATGTCGGCGCTCGATGAGGGTATGATCCGTGGCGCGGCCATGGACGTGATTGAGCGGGAACCTCCACCCAGTGGTCACCGACTTTTGGTACACCCGCGACTTTTGCTGACCCCTCATATCGGGGCCTTCACAGAGTCCGCTTGGGAGCGCGCTTCGATGACAGCAGTCAATCAAGTTTTACGATTACAAAAAGGCGAGAGAATTTTGGATTCCTTGCCACTCTCGGCCGCTTGGTTCGAGAAGACCTGAAAGGGGTTTCAATTGCCTGGCATAATTGTAGTTGGTTCGCAGTGGGGCGATGAAGGCAAAGGCAAAGTCGTCGACGTATTTTCGCAAAAGGCTGATTATGTGGTCCGCTATCAAGGGGGCGCCAATGCGGGCCACACTCTGGTCGTCGATGGCAAAAAAACCATTCTTCATTTAGTCCCATCGGGAGTTTTGCACCCCAACTGCACGTGCGTCATCGCGGCCGGTGTGGTTTTGGACGTGGAGCGCCTGTGCGAAGAGATTCAAGCTCTTAAAAAATCAGGATTGCTGCAAGAAGACTCACAACTTTTGATTTCGGACTCCGCCACCGTGTTGTTGCCCTATCACCGACAATTGGATCAGGCGCGCGAAAAGGCCGCGGGCCTTGAAAAGATCGGAACCACCGGTCGTGGCATTGGCCCCGCTTACGAAGAGCGCGCCTCGCGCAAAGCCCTGCTGTTTGGTGATCTGTTTCAACCCGACACCCTAAAAGCCAAACTGGAAGTGGCTTTGAAAGAAAAGAATTTCCTGCTTGAGAAATTCTATGGCGAAAAACCGGTCAGCGTGGACGAAATGGTCTCGCTGATTGCAAAAGTCAGTGATTACCTGGCCCCTTATCGCTGCAAAGACACCTCGCTGGTGATTTACAAAGCTCTACGCGGCAGTAAGAAGGTGCTATTTGAAGGGGCGCAAGGATCGCTTTTGGATCTTTTGCACGGTACTTATCCCTTTGTGACCTCCAGTAGCACTCTGGCTGGATCCGCCATGATTGGCGCTGGGGTGGGCCCCGGCACAGTGACGGCCACCATGGGCATCACTAAAGCTTACACCACCCGCGTGGGTAGCGGCCCCTTCCCTACGGAGTGTGAAGACGAAACCGGCGAAAGACTTCGCTCGGTCGGTCACGAATTTGGCTCGACCACGGGTCGATCGCGTCGCTGTGGATGGTTGGACTTAGTGGCCCTTCGCTATGCGATTCGCTTGAGTGGAATCACCAGTTTGGCTTTGATGAAACTCGATGTTTTGTCGGGCTTTGAAAAGATCAACATGTGCACGGCCTACGAGTTGGATGGTCAAAAGGTTACGGAATACCCGGTCAGCCCCGGTGATTTGGCCCGTTGTAAGCCCATCTATGAAACGCTTTCGGGGTGGAAAGAAGACCTCACCAAGGCCAAATCCCTAAAGGATCTCCCGCGCTACGCTCAAGAGTACATTCAGTTCATCAGTAAGACGGTGGCTGTCCCCATAGACGTGGTAAGTGTCGGACCCGGCCGCGATCAAACTCTTTGGATCAAACCGCTGTTCGGTTAAATTCTTGGGCCATTGACAGAGCTTTATGGCCCAAAATTCCCCAACTATACTAAAATTGTTTCCTTAAAGATTCGCACCTATTGCGTTTGGCTCCACACTACTGATATCCAATCTTTCCAAAATCTAATCTGAGCGGAGCACCTTAGGTCAATGTTCACTAAACTTTGGAAAATCATTCATCCAAGGAAACACACGCCCCGAGCGGAAGTGCCGCTGCTCGCCCTGGTGAGTAATCTTGAAACCATCTTGGAACATATTCCCGGGGCCACTGCGATTTTTGATCGCCAAATGAATTATCTGTGGGCCAGCAATCGCTGGATTCGCGATTTTGGTTTAGAGAACACAAAACTGATCGGGCGATCCCATTATCAGGTGTTCCCGGAAATTCCACCGCATTGGAAAGAGGTTCATAAACGTTGTTTGGCGGGCGAAACCCTAAGTCACGACGGAGAGGCCTTTGTTCGCGAAGACGGCACTAAGTACTGGATCCGCTGGGCCGTACACCCTTGGAAAAGACAGGATGGCTCAATTGGTGGCATCGTTATTTTTAGTGAAGACATCTCCGAGAGAGCCATGTTCATCGAACAACTACAGGAGGCTAAGGCCGCCGCGGAATCGGCCAGTGTCGCCAAGAGCGCATTTTTGACGAACATGAGCCATGAGATTCGCACCCCCCTCAGCATGGTGGTCGGGTATTCTGAAATGCTCGAAGAATCCGAAGTCGGCCAGGAAGATAGAAGAAAATTCGCCAATATCATCCGGCGCAATGCTCATCATCTTATGCAAATCGTAAATGATCTTTTGGATTTGGCCCGGGCCGAATCGGGAACGCTCAAACTCAGTGTCCAAACGGTTCAATTGTCCCGAGTTTTCCAGGAGATCCTCGACTTATTTCAATCCGAAGTCTGCAAAAAAGGCGTGACTCTTAATTTTTCCATCGAGGACTCAAAGCTCGATACTGTGTCTACGGATCCGTTGCGTCTCAAGCAGATCCTGATCAACGTGGTGGGAAACGCGATCAAGTTCACCGAAAAAGGATTCGTTCGTGTGAGCGCCCAGGGATTGTCCGAGTCGGGTGGAGAGCTTGTTCAGGTTCTGGTGACCGACTCAGGACCAGGGATTCTAGCCAATGCTCGAGACAAACTGTTCGTCTCGTACTCGCAAGGCGATGACGCCGTATCACGACGCCATGGTGGCACGGGATTAGGCTTAGCGATCTCTCGTCGGCTGGCCCAACTGCTGGGTGGTGATGTCACTCTACTTGAGTCGCGCGAGGGTGTGGGCTCTACCTTCTCGATTACTTTTGATCCCCATCTGACGCGATCAACGTCGACCAGGACCGAAGAAGCCTTGGTGAGCGCCCGTACTTCGTTTTAACATCTATATATGAGTAGCGCGGCCAAGAAGGAAAGCCACAAGACCGAAGTCATTACCCTGACTGACAAAGACCGTATGCTCGATCCCCGCATTCAGGTGCCGCCTTGCCTTGTCTTGATCAGCGGAGATCCCAATAGCGTGGGCCGGCAGTGGAACCTGATCAAGCCGAACACCACTTTGGGACGCACCGATGAGTCTGACATTCACTTGGGCGAAGGGGGTTTAAGCAAATCCCACGCGCAGTTCTCCCGAGAAGGCATGAACATCACGGTCACTGATCTTGGCTCGACCAATAAAACGATCGTCAATGGCACGACTCTTACACCCAATCAGCCTCATAAAATTAAGAACAATGATTTGATTCAGGCCGGTAAGCTGTTTTTTAAATTTCTCGAGAAGGGCGTGGTCACCGAAACGGCCGAAAAAGCCCGAATGCAGGCCGAGCTTGAGACTGCTCGCAATGTGCAGGCTCGCGTGCTGCCAGAGACCGCGGAAGCTGTTTACGGCACCGTGCGCGTAGGCGGCCGCTATCGCTCGGCCACCGAAGTGGGCGGAGACTGGTGGTGGCACTGGGGCGCGGGGGACAAGGCCTTCTTGATTGTGGGAGATGTCACCGGTCATGGTGCAGGCGCCGCCCTTATCACCAGCGCGGCCAGATCGGCGGTTTCGACCTTCGAACATGATGAAACCGTGACCATCGACAAAGTCTACAACACGCTAACAAGGGCGATTCACACCTGCTCCACAGGCGACATTGTGATGAGCGCGTTTCTTGTCGAGTACCAAACGAAAACCAATATTCTTCAATTTATGAACGCGAGCCACGTGCCCTCAGCTTTGTTCCCCCCCGGGGCCAGTGATTTGTCCCACCTGGTGATGTTGGACTGCAAGAGCACGCCTCCCCTGGGTTCGTCCGCAGGAGCGATGACGGTCGCCAAGGCTAAAATTCCGCCGGGCTCTCGCTTGGTTCTGCTGACCGATGGGATCACTGAGCGTAAGAACACCGCAGGCCGTATGATTCGCGAAAAAGAATTTTACAAAATGCTTTTTGAAACTCACCAAGCCCACGAGAAGCAATCGCAGTTCTTAGATCAATTAATGGCTCAATCGGACGCCATCGCACAAAATGCCGAGCTCGCCGACGATATCACCATCGCGGCTATGGATTTCTTCTAAGCTATTTTATTTTGCCGGTTCAGATGCTGGTTTTCGACCGCTCACCATGGTTTGCACCTTGGCCACGGTGGATTTGAAAATCGCCAACACGCCGTCACCGGCGGGGCTTGCAAAAACAGCGCGAAGGGCGATAGCCAAAATGATTACGACCGCACCGATTTTAAAGTACGGCACTTCCGCCTTGGGCGGCACCATGTAGACTTGTCGGGCCGGTGTGGGCGCCACACCCATGGGTGTCACCTTCACGCCACCACCACCGCCGCTCGAGGGAATCGGCGTCGCTGAAGATGCAGGGGCCGGCGCTGTACGAATTCCGCCGGTCAGCACGAGACTCTTGGTTTGCTTCACCCGTTGAATCGTGCGCGCTAGAAATTGATTGTCGACTTGGAACTCAACGGATTTTTTTAAATCCATCACTTGCGTTTTGCCGTTGTCGGCAGGGGCGGCGGCATGCCCGGGCTTAGCCGCCAGGTTGATGGCCATGCGGGCATCCAAAAGATCCAACCCGTCACGCTTGCAGACTTCAATCCATTTGTCCAAATCGGCCACGGGCGCACGATTGGGGATGACGGCCAACAGCTCTGGGGGCAGGTGGCGAAGATTGACCGACATCAGCTCTTTCAACACATCATTCAAATCGGTAAAGCGCAAATTCGTTCCCGGGTGGGTCATGGTATTTAAGACGTTCAATAGCGGTTGGGGTAATAGCAAATTCACTTTAGTGGTCATGGGACGAGTGGCGTTTTCATTCACATTGCCGCTGGGCATTTCACCACTCAACATAAAACGCAGAATCAAACCGAGAGAGTAAATATCACCTTGCTTGGTGGCGGGGGCGCCTCGCAAAATTTCAGGCGCGAGAAAACTTCGAGTCCCGACCACCACGCCGACGGTGGTTTTAAAATTGTCGTGGGCGGTTTGCTCTTTGGCGACGCCAAAGTCGACGATCTTCACCTTGCCTTTGTTCGTGACCATCACGTTTTGCGGTTTGATGTCGCGGTGGATGATGTCGAGTTCATGGGCGGCCTGCAGGCCTTCGACCATTTGGGCAAAGAGCTCAAGAAGCTCGGCCAGGCTTGGCGAAAAGCGACTCAAATAAGTATCAAGTGGCCAACCTTCGATGTACTCAAGGGCCATGTAGTGAAGGCCTTCGGCTTCACCAGAGAGAATCACACGAACGATGTTCTCGTGATTGATTTTGGCCAGCGCTTTGGCCTCACCCTTGAATCGCGCAAGTCCATCGGCTTCGCGAAGCGCGCTCGGCAGTAAGATCTTGATGGCCAACTTGCGATTGAGTTCATCATCAACCCCTTCATAGATCTCGCCCATACCGCCCTCGGCGATTTTGCCAAGAACACGAAACGGACCAAGCTGAGTGCCAGGAGCAAGACCGTTGTATGCCTGCAAAGTTCCCTCCGACTATATATATCGGCGAAACCCAGCCCGATTTTTACTGGACTGGGCTAAAACCCTAAATCGTTGGCGGCTTTTTTAGACTTGAAGGACTCGACCTTCTTCTGGGCTTCCATATCCCAGAGCTCAAGGCGACCGATCTTGGCGGTGAGCATCTTGTTGCCGTAACCCACCACTGTGGCCATGATCTGCGCGCCCTCGGGCAGCCACATGGCAATAAAGCAGGAGTTATCAGGTTTTGACATTTTAAGAGCTTCGCGAATAAATTGTGGGCAAGGTTGATCCGTGTTCAAGGAATCTGGCTCACCTAGTTTGCCGATGATTCCCCGACCGGCGGGTTTGTGAGTTTTCATGTTGAAGAAAATTTCAAGATGATAGGCTTTTCCCGAACCACTCCCCGACTCAAACAGGTGACGAACGACGTAGGTATCAATCACCCGATCTAAATCCGTCGATTTACCCGCCGTCACCCCACAATCAAAAGTTTTCACATAGGGAAACTCAGATTTGGCCACCAGCTTTTCGTCATTGACCGTACAGAGTTTGCCGGCCTTGGATTCGGACAACAAAATCGACTTCACACTGGGCACTTTTTCCTGCTTTTTGCCGTTGGACCAGATGATGACCCCATCGGGAAAGATGATGTTGTGGCCCTTTTCGAGCAGGAAGTGCTTGGTTTCCTCAATTCCCTGCCCGAGCTTCAAACCCGCAAAATCACTGGGCAAGGCCCATCCAGAGCCGGCAAAATAAGCAGTCAAAACGGCAAACCACATCCCTCAAGCTTAAAGAAATCCATCCTCACCGTCACCCCGGGATTACGTCCTGCGCCATACCCCAAGTGAGCGCCAACATTGGCAAAAATCCCGTTGACTCGACCCCCGCTTTAAACCAATTATGGTCGCCTTTGATCCGCTAGCTCAGTCGGTAGAGCACTTCACTTTTAATGAAGGGGTCGATGGTTCAAGTCCATCGCGGATCACCAACTTTGTCCCCTTCGTCTAGAGGCCTAGGACAACTCCCTTTCACGGAGTAGACACGAGTTCGAATCTCGTAGGGGACGCCAAAATTTTTGATTCTGATGATTCTCTGATTCTCTCCACTTCAAGGTGGGTCTACGCCAAAAATTTAAAAAGCACAGGTACTTAGCAGCCTCAGGCGGTAGTTGCGGAAGCTTTTATATCCGTAAGCCTGCTTAATCACAAGCTTGCACGGCCA
Source organism: Bdellovibrionales bacterium (assembly GCA_050250515.1). GTDB lineage: Bacteria > Bdellovibrionota > Bdellovibrionia > Bdellovibrionales > UBA1609 > JALHOQ01. The sequence goes on from JBFWON010000106.1 coordinate 12,840, forward strand.
CGCAAACGCGTGTTCGAAAGTAGATCCTGCAGTTTCCATCAACCGCCCGGTTCCGAAAGAGACAGAACAATTCAAAACGTCTCATTTTGAAACAATTCACTGCCAGATTTGTAAGGTTCGGCGAAGAGGCCCAGCCGGTAGCCTGAATTTAGTGGTGAATTTATGAATAAGGGGCCGTCGCAAGTTGAGACCGACCCACGAATTGGACCCGCAGGAGCCCAATATTTTGTAGAATGTAGATAAGCTACATTCGGGTGTCAGTAGGGATGTGTGAATGAGACTGTCAAAGCAGCTAAGACAAGCCATTTGGGTTGGCATACTAAGTGTAACCTTTCTGCTATTCCAGAATTGTCAGCAAAAGCCCGTCGACTTTAGAGATTCCGAGTCGAAAAATGAGTCCTCCGCAGCCGGTGATGGCTTCCCTTTCGAATTGAAAACCTATGTGTCCGTGGATCAAACTTGCCAGGATCAGGTCTTCATTGGCACTAAAGTCCGCCGTGACGCTTACGATAGGGCCACCGTCTTACGAGAAAACTGCGTCGATCTGAACCCCGGGCGCGAAATTGGACCAGAAGAATTCCAAGTCCCAGTTAACGATCCCAATACAATGTATTACAACGGCGAAACTCTGACTGCCGAAGTCGGCGCGACAGCCCAGCCCGCCCAATTTGTCAGCGGACAGCACTCCCTCAGTAGCGGCAATAGCATTTCCGTGGCAAGACCTAGCGGCCTCGCCGCGGGGGATTTGCTGATCGGCTACGTTAGCAATTACCAGTACCAAGCAACGACTCCTCCAAACGGCTGGCAGGCCGCTTCCAGCTTTAATGCGACTCAAATAGGCTATGGCTCTTACCTTTTCTATAAGGTCGCGTCCGCTGCCGATGTGGCTGCCGCAAACTTCACTTTCAGTCTGGCCGGCAGCAGTTTTGATAACTTTGCTATCGTCATGGTCTATCGCGGAAAATTTGGGGCAACACCCGTGATCCCAGGTGGCTGGGGCGATGCGAACCAAGCCTCGCCCAATTCGATAGCTACTTACATGGGAGGTTCAGTGGCCCAGCCTGGATCACTTCTCGTCACAATTGGCTCTACGGATTTGGGTGCAAGCGGCGAGCCCGGCGCACCGGGTGGTTTTATCTCAAGATACTTTGCCACCAACTGGGCCACTCGTATATCTGACCGCGTGCAAGATCTGCCGGGTCCGACGGGCAATTTCACCGGAACAGCCAGATACCGTTGGGTCACTGGTCTATTCATCA
>JBFWON010000107.1:0-13959 GCA_050250515.1 Bdellovibrionales bacterium
TGAATCGGGATCTTATTTTGATGGACGCTGTCCACGCACTAATTTAGTCGGTGTCTGCGTTCTCAACCACAATACGAACCTTCAAACCGAATTCTATTACTACAGCACGGACGATACTGTCTCTACGGCAGAAGCCAATTGTTCCAACAAGAATGGGGCTTCGAGCGGAACGGGCGCCACGACAGCGACTTGGTTTCTACCTGACCAGTTTTAAATAAGCGACCGCCACTTAACTCAAAGCGGTTTCTCAAAGACAAAAGAATCGTAAGTTTTGCCTTCCCAGTGGGTTTCACCCACCACCGTGTATCCTCGCCTATGATACCAATTCACCAGGTGAACGGCTGGCTGGGCGGTATCGAGCTGAACGCCTTCGAATCCCTCGGCTCGGGCGAGCTCCTCGCAATGATCCATCAGAACTCGACCTAACCCTAACTTTTTGAGCTCCGGTTTGATGGCCAGTTGGCTCACATAGGCCGTGCGCCTGTGAGTAAAAAGATTTCGAGTGGTGAGTAAAACAGTGCCGATGATTTCGCCGTCCCGCTCGACAACAAAAGTTCGCCCCCGACTCATTCTCTCCCGGGTGGTGTCTTCGTCCTGATAAGTGGCCGTATAGTTGAGGCCCATATCGGCGAGCTCTTTGTAGGCCGCGTTCACCAATCGGCGAATCGCAGGCACATCTTCATCACGCGCTAAGCGCAGTTCGAAATCTTGGGGAACCATGGGATGGTTTATACCATTGATGGCGAGAAGATTTTCAAGGTCTTTGATACACCTTGCTTGCGCGGCGCATGACTGGCTACTCGATTGGTTTTCGAAGGGGAGTGGGATGTTGGGTCTCCTAGCCAGTCTTAGCCTTTGGGTGCAGGCGGCGGATTTTAAGGTGATTCGGGAGTATGTTCCCGCCCGTGATGGCGTGAAGATAGCCACCACTTTGCTTCGTCCCAAGACGACGGAAAGACTTCCCGTTTTGATTGAAATGCAGCCCTATCGAAAAGATGATTTGTTTCGCGCGCGGGATTACGCACTCCATAGCTTTTTTGCTCGGCAGGGTTATGTTGTCATTAAGGCCGATGTGCGAGGCACTGGTTCTTCTTTCGGTGCGATACCAGAGCGCGAATACTCCGAAGTCGAGATCGAAGACCTGTACGAACTTATTCGTCATTATGCCCACCAGCCGTGGTCCAACGGCCGGGTAGGGGTGTTTGGAATCTCTTGGAGCGGATTCAATGCTTTGCAGGTGGCCCTTCGTCAGCCCCCAGAGTTAAAAGCCATTCTGGCGGCTCACGCCAGTGATGATCTGTTTCATGATGATGTGCATTTTGTCGACGGCGCCTTTCATGTCGACGAATACGAGCTCTCGATTGAAAACGATTTGAGTTTGCCACGGTCGCCTGAATACAAACTCGATGGGGACTACTTTCGCGATCGTTTCAATCAGAAACCTTGGTTTCTAAAGTACAAAGCACAGGGTCGAGACAGTCGTTTCTGGCAAAAGGAATCGGTTAGGGGCCAATACGACAAACTTAAAACTCCTGCTCTTTTGATCGGCGGCCTTTTAGATGGATATCGAGACGCCGCGATTCGACTTTTGGAAAGTTCGGCGGGTCCTGTCCAAGTGATCATGGGGCCGTGGAGTCACGCGTGGCCTCATACCGGGGAGCCTTGTCCCTGTTTCGAATGGCGCGATTTGGCTCTGAAATGGTGGGACTTTTACTTGAAGGACAAAGGGGCGCCGCCTGAAGATCGTCGACTAGATGTATTTCAGCGGGCGGGCGATCCGCCGAGTAAGAGCCTTCAAACAGTCAACGGTAAATGGGTGCGTTTCAATTGGCGCACGCGATCCGAGCGGGAGCTCGTGATGAATTACGACAAGGCAGGTTGGCTGACGGCTCGAGCCGGGGCCGGATTGAAAAGTGGGTTTTGGTGGGGCGACAGAACTGAAAATATGGCAACTGAAGAGGGTTTGGTTTTTGATTCCCTCCCCGTAAACGTTCCGGTGGAAGTCGCAGGATTTGCGAAGATTCAGTGGAAGGCGCGAATGAACGCCCCATGGTCTGTATGGAGTGTCCAGCTGGAAGACGTTTTCCCTGACGGGCAAGTGGCCTTGGTGACAGGCGCCACTTTGAATTCCAGTCAGCGCCAATCGGCAGAACACCCTAAAGCCGATCCGCCGGGCCAAGAACTCTCTTTGGCATTAGATCTTCACTACAGCACGTGGACATTTCAAAAAGGTCACAAAATTCGACTTCGATTTATGCACGGTCCATTTCCGATGATTTGGCCGTCGCCCTTTCACACTCGCTCACAAGTGAGTCAGGTGAATTTGCGATTGCCGCTTTTACCGATAGAGGCTGTGGAGCACCATGAGTTTGAAATCCCAGTGGGTTTGGTGGAGTCCGATCCCGAGGTGAGGTCGGGACCCAGTCACTGGCCAGCTCAGGATCTTCGATTTCGAAAGGGCGGATCTTCGAAGGTCGATTGGTCAGCGGACAATGAATTTTCGATTGGCGACCAGGTTCATCGATCGTTTGAGAAGGTTCGCTACTCGGTTCATGACTCCATACCCTGGTCAGCCGAGTTTCGGGGCCAGGCCTGGCATTCGGTGCGCTGGCCATCGCGCGAAGTCTCAGTTCGTACGAAAATCCGCGTGCAGTCGGATCGTCGTTTGTTCCATATTCGTTTCACTCGCGAAGCTGTCGAAAATGGGAAACTTCTTCGCCGTCGAACCTGGCATGAAAAAATCCCTCGCGACTTTCACTAGTTTGACTAAAATTAGCCTGTCAAATCTCTATCTTTCAACGAGCAAATTTTGTCACGGTGTTTTCCCAGCATTCTAATCCTAAAGGTAAGCGACGAGGAGGGCTGTTATAGTGGCACCCGTGATGCAATGGTTTTTGGGATGCGCATTTTTGCTTTACTGACCATTTTTTTTCTCTCTCATATAGGCTCAGAAGTGCTGGCGAATGAAACCTCTGCGAAGGCGACAAGCTATCTCGACCCTAAAGCCCTGGGCGAATGCCTGTCCTCGCTATTAAAAAAGCAAGGCGGCAAGGGAGCGCTTAGGGCTCGTTTGTCGTTGGCCGCCAAGACTCGGCAGGAAGTCTTGAAGGGATATTCCTACGGAATCCCCGCTCCTCAATCTTGGAGCGTGGGAGCGCATTTGTCCTACCAAATCGCCAAGAGGGTGACCGAAGAAAATGTGGTCGCGGCAATTTCTTTGGTTGATCCAAAATTTATGCCATCAAATACACGCACGCAGAATTCCGTGGCCTATTCTCTGTTTAAGCTCATTCATTTGCCCCATCCATGTAATTGTGGGCCTGTCGATAGACCTGACCTCACTCAATCAGTTGAGGATTTTCTAGCACGGCATCCGTCCTTTGAGCTTGGCGGCGAGCCCTCCGTGGAAGTTTCGAATCGGGTATTAAAGGCCGCCGATCCAATAGCGAGGTGGTTGATGACCAAGCCATCCCGGTCAGTCACCCATTGGGAGCTCTTAAAGTTTGCCACCTCACAGTTCGATGGCGATGTTCTGACTGCCGTGGGTGTATTGGCCGAGCTCTTCACCCGAGAAGCCCAGGCGACCGCGCCGAAACGTCTTAAGTACGCCGTTCTCTCCCGAAAGTTGGTCAAGCTGGTGGATCAAGAAGAACGTTACAACGTCGGTCACAATTACCATTTTTGGAGGCTACTCGCGGCCTCATTGCAGTATGGATCCATTCCTGGGCGCATCTATTCCCGAATGCTGGATAACAAAGAATATTCGTACGCTCTGGCTAACACCCTAAGTTCAGACGTGGCGGAGGCCGCTTTATTCGAACTCACCAGAAGGGGAGTGACATGCCCTTTTGATGGTCAGCGGGCCACATATAACGATCTACAATCGCTTTTGCCTTCCGCTCATCGATAATTTTTGAGAGTGTCCTTAAGGACTAGAGACATTCATTCGCCGGCTCTGACCTTTTAAGAACGTAAAGCATACTTGACATCTGTCGAAGTTAAGTATACTTTACGTATCGTGAAGAGCCGAGTGCACGATGTTCGCAATAAACTTGAGATGCCGCAGAATCGGTTGGCGGAGCTATGCGGAGTTTCGCGGCAGACGATTCATGCGATCGAGGTAGGGAAGTATCAGCCTACGATCACTCTTGCTTTAAAACTGGCTAAGCATTTGAACATCGAAGTGGAGAAGCTCTTTATATTGGAAAGGGAAGACTAAATGAGAATTAAGCCTACAAACCGTAACGTTATTGTGGTCGCGATCGTGTATCAGTTCTTTCCCATAGGTCTCTATTTTTTAACTCTTATAGCAAATCCTGATCCCAAACCGTGGGGGGTCGCGGGGATATTCCTTGTTGCCGAGTTCCTTTTGACGCTTATCATTTTGAGTTGGAAGCGAAGTGCGGAGATCGAGGTTGTGGATGAAAGGGAATTGGAAATTCAACTTAAAGTGAAGTCATTCATGCTGAATGTCAGTTGGGCGGTTATGGGGCTTACGTTCATCGCTCATCTAGCAGTTTATAGAGATATGCCGGTGTGGGTTGCACTGGCGATTATCTGCATAAGTGGGCTCGTGGGCGAACAATGGGCGAATCGGATGTACCGGTAAAACCACCTGGGTCTTAATTTCCGGTTTTTCGACGCCATATTGTCATAATATGTCGAAATTACTGCGCGACCGGTGAGCACGGCCCTAGGGCGACCGAAAAGACTATTGGAGCGTGACCGTTAAACTACCTTGGTGCATCACCTTTCGGTTTAAGGATGGCGAGTTTTCCGAGGTTAAGATTGAGGACTATCACAAAGGATAACGTATGATTAAAAATCCTAAACCGTTACATCCCGGCCAAGTGCTCAGCGAAGTCTATATGGCCGAGATGGGTTTGAATCAAAGTCAACTGGCCGCGAAGTGCAAATGCAGCCCAAGAAAGATCAACGAGATTGTGAACGGTAAACGCGCCGTCTCGCCGGAGTTTGCGATTCAGCTGGAAAAGGTTCTAGGGACTACGGCTGAGATGTGGGTTCGTATTCAGGCAGAGTATGATCTGTGGCAAGCCCGGAAGAGTGTGGCTTAATTATGGCATTTATGGACAATACAACTAAGGCGTTGGACAAATTCCGAGACTCAATCTACGCAGAAGGGGCACTCGAAGAAAACAAAGTTTCTTATCGTGGTCCCCAGGACTGGACTTGAACCAGCAAACCCTTGCGGGCGCCAGCCCCTCAAGCTGGTGCGTTTACCAATTTCGCCACCTGGGGATCAGGTGCAGATCTATTGACGTAACTACGCAAGAACTGAGGTGGAACCTGCGGAATCACAAGTAATAAGAGTGGGGCGGAACTGAGTCAAACCCGGAACTGATCGACGCGCATAGGCATCCACCTTTGGTTTGGCCGCTTGACGCAGCGACGGCGGAAAAGGGGCGGACTCCTTTATTTCAGGAGGCGGGCTTCGCAGCCGTCGAGGTCAAGTTCGCGCTCCATTTGAGCCACTACGTCTTCAGGTGAGAACTTGTGCCCGGTGATGGCTTCAATGCTTTCGGGGAAGGTCGTGCGCCAACCCTGTTGAAAGAATTTTTCCGTCATTAGGGCCGCCAGTCCCGGTTGCTGATACCAGCTTCGTCGTCCGGTTTGTTTCTCGAGTTCGTCGCTCAAAAACGTCGTCATCATGCGTGAAGCGATCTCCGCATAGGTGTAGCCGATGTTACGAACGTTTCCACTGACGAAGTGAGGAATCCCCACATAGAAGTAATAAAACGGAACTGGCGAATCAAAAATAGGCGGAGCGCCGGTGACCCGATCAACAGCTTCGCTGACTTCTTTCACGCGCTCCAGGTAGGTTTTTGCCCCAGGGGCGGAGTAGTCATACCCCCAAAGTTCGATATCAAATAGAGCCTGGCTGGCCATGCCAATCAAACCCATGATCTCATTCTTGCTCGAGTTCTCAACCAGAGTGGTGATCTCGGCTAGAGTCGGCTTCTTGCCGTTAATAGCCACAGCTTTGTTCCAGAGCAACAAGGGGTCATGAGTGAATCGCTCAGAAGTCATCGAGGGCACTTCGACGTACCCGTAGGCTTCATCGGTGATTTCGGGCTTCAATTTGAGAAGTTTTTCGAGCGCGTGTCCACCTTCGTGGAAGGCGGTTTCAAGGTCTCGGGTCACGCCTTCACCTTTGTATGTTTGCATAATGTACGCAAAACCGGGAATGGATCCAGGTGCGTTGACAGGAGGAGTAAGGACGCTCAAATTCTGAGCATCGACTTCCACCTGTTCCAGGTAGGCCTGCTGGAACCCACTCAGATAAGCGCCAGATCGAAACTTACCGTCCCGGGCCGAATCGTCGACCACGATCTGGCTGAGGATCTCTCGACTGAAACCAGACTCGAGTAGAACTTCTTCCCAAATGTCGGTGACCTTTTCTTTTGGAAAATGCTCTTTGATCATCTTCAGGTTCGGCAAAGCCAAAAGTGAAAGCTGATGGTAGCGCAAATCCGACAATTTCAGGGGAAGGCCCAGTTCTGCCAGTCGCAGTTCTACGAATCGATCTCGCAAGGGCTGAAGCAATGTGAGGTATTTCTTTAAAAAGGCCCGCTGATTGGCGGCGCCTCGGTACTGGGGACTATAGCCTTGTCCCGAGAGTTCAAGAGCATAGTCCGTCCAAGTGGCAAAACCCTTGGATTTGGCGAGCTGGCTTCTTAAAATCGCCATCTTGTTGAGGTTTTCACCTTTTGCTTGCACGGCCTCATAGCCGACGAAATGAGTGCCTGATTTCTGAAAGACAGTGATCAGGTCCTGAGTGGCTTGCTCAAAGCTGATTTCACCCGCCATAAATTTGCGAGCGGCCCCGGACATACCCGCTTGGTAATCGGCAAGAGTTGCGGCTGAAGGCGCCTTGTTGACCGCCACCATGTATTCTTGCTGAAGATGTTCCACTTCATCTAAAGTGGCTTTCATCTCGGGAGGGAAGGCTTCCAATTCACGTTCGCGCATCATGCGACGGGCATACTCAGGCAGTGGCCCCTCGAGGCCGGCGGACAGGCGCGCCCACTCTTTGAGAATCGCGGTCCATGTGTCGTCGACGGCCCATTGATTGTATTCAGCCGCGACTCTTCCAAATTCGCCGTCTTTTCCAGACCATTTTTCGAACTCCTTTTCATCGAGCTGTGAGGCGGAATCGATTAGGATATTGTAGGCGCGATAACGAAGAATCAAATTTTCGAGCTCAACAATTTTTGGGTCTACGACATCACGGTAATATCGAAGAAACTCCATCGCTTGGGGATTCTGGTTCTCACCTTTGATGATCAAGGTACGCTTGAGCGGATTGCTAAGGAAGTGAGTCATCTGCGCGCGGACGAAATCTCTCTCATAGCGGTGAACTTGAGCGTTGGCGCTGAACATTCCAACTAAAAGCATAAAACCGAGCACGAAACTGAATAACTTCATGAATCTCTCCTGACCCTTAAGGATGTCTGTGGCTACCAAGTTTAACGCGCGCTGAGTATCGTAGATTTTTCCAAGGCTAACCAGAGGAGGGGTCCACGGTGTCCGTACAATAGGGAACGGCAGGAGGCTGTTCGGATCGCACCCAGCGGACGGGAGCCGCCGTGGAGGTCTTGAGACCCCACCGGTGGCCTCCCCGGTGAATAGCTTCGTTAACAAGGGGGACGAATGATTGAAGTGTGGTTTTGGACTGTGTTTTTGTCGGTAATGATCGCCCAGATTTCAGCCAGTATCCTTTATTGGACCGGTCTCGAGCGATTCAAGTCCATCTTTAGCCGAAATCGATCCTCAACCGAAGATTGACCTTAAAATGCGAGTTAGCGTCCCTGTCTGCGTCGGATACTGTGTAAATAGGACCCCAAGCGCATGCGGTTGATACCGCCGAGCGGACGATGATCGGTCACGGTTGTCCAGGGGTTGAACGTTTCACGCTCACAACGACTGTCGTCCATCAGTTCTTGGCGGGGGAAGCGGATCAAGGCGATGCGCTCAAACGGCGCGACGTCGGGATCCCAGCGGCGGGTCAAGTCCTCCACATCCCAACTGTTCTCAGGATTTCGTTGAATCGCGAATACAAAACAAGCGTCTTGCTTAGCCATTCTCTCCTTTAGGTTTTTTCGCAAGTAGAATGGGTTCTTCGAATCCACTTCTTTTTTATTGTACCAGGCGCCCTCGCAGGGAAGTGCCGCATACTTAGCCGTGTGCGCACCCGGTTTTGTTCCGTGCATGCGAGCCGAAATGGAGAAGAAGTTGATGCCTAAAACGTTGGACACTTTGACGTCGCGAATTCCCTGAAAGGCCAGGCGAATACGGTTGGCAAGCGACAGATCCAGCTCCTTAACGAGGCCTAAAACAAACTGAGTGGCCGCTTCACTAAAATTTTTGGATTCAAACAAAGCAATGTTCATGAATTTTCGGTAGTTTTCTGCGTTGTTTGCGAAGAATCGATCGGAGGAGTTGAAGGTAAACACCTGCGAATCGATTTCCGGGTCGTATTGGGAAGGGAGCACGCGATCCCCCTCTACCCCTTGAATTTTAAAAGCAAATCCGCGCGAGTCCGGCGCAAAGTCGTCGGCGGAGCCTCGGGGATCCGCGTTCGAAAAACGGGCGATGATAGGGTAGATCTTGCCTGGTTTAAAAACGGAAGTCTGATCCATTTCCCAAATACCAGAGTCCACTTCAAGCGAGCCATACAAGCAGCCATGGGCGCGGGGGTGAACCCCTCGGCGGGTCCCGTGAATGGTCAGGCCAGTGGATTTATCCTCTGTCGGTTTGGCGTAGTGCTGGGCAAAAAATCGATCAAAAAGTTGGCTGGTCGATTCGATGGCCTCGACCTCACCCGCGGGAACGGTTTCCGTCGAGTTCAATGGGAATGAGATGTCCCCTAGAGTGTAGGTCCCTGGCGAAGCATGGACCCCAAATGAAGCCATAAGCGCCGCGATCAATGGCAAAACCGACATGAGACATCTCCCTGAATTTCTTGAGATTCTCTTGCTAGTTCAGGTGCGAGCTGGGTTCAACGGGAAATCCGATTTATGAAAATTGGTTAGACATTTCCTAGATCAGGCCATTAAACTCCGCCATTTTATGCAACTAGAAGACCTCGATTTTTCTTACCCAGAATCTTTGATCGCCACTCAGCCGAGAAGGCCGAGCCGCGTGGCTTTTTGCAAGGGTCAGGAAATTCCTCAGGAACTCGATCTCTCCGCACTTTTGGCTCAGTTTCAGCCAGGGGACTTGTTGGTTTTGAATGAATCCAAGGTCATACCCGCGCGAATTTTTTCCAAGTCGGGTGACGAGATTCTCTTTTTAAAATCCTTAGGTGACGACAGTTGGGAAGTCTTGTATCCGGCGCGCGACCATTTCGTGGGCCAGGAACTTGAACTTCCAGGTGGGGTGAGAGCCACTCTCACGCGCAAGGGACTTCCGCAGGAACTAAAGCTGTCTGAATCCTTAAAAGATTACTATTTTCTCGAGCATGGGGAGATGGCGCTTCCGCCGTACATTCAATCTGCACGGGGCGAACGTCACAACAAACCGGAAGATCGCGACTTGTATCAAGCCGCGTGGGCTCAGGTGCCAGGTTCCGTGGCGGCGCCGACGGCGTCTCTTCACTTCAATCAAGGCCATCTCGACCTCTTGCAAGCTCGGGGCGTCCAGATTGGAAAATGTGTTCTGCACGTAGGTGCTGGCACGTTTATGCCCATTCGCGCGAACAGTTTAGAAGAGCACCAAATGCATGCTGAGACTGTTTTGGTCCCAACGCCTTTAATCTATCAGATCGAACGCACGCGTGTGCAGGGTGGGCGAATCTGGGCTCTTGGCACAACGGTGGCGCGCACGCTTGAGTCCTTGGCTGGTGGAATATTAGAGCCCGGCGAGCATGGCTTTGAAGGCGAAACTCGATTGTTTATTCGTCCTGGCTATGAGTTCGAGCTGGTGGACGTTCTTATGACGAACTTTCATCAACCGAAATCCACTTTACTTTGCCTCGTTTCAGCGTTTGCGGGCCTGGATGTGGTCAAACGCAATTACGCATGGGCCATTCAAAATCAGTTTCAACTTTTTTCCTACGGAGATTTGAGCGTATGGACAAACCCGTAGGTCACTTTGAGTTGCAAGCTCAAGTCGGAGAGGCTCGGGCTGCCTGTTTGCAGACCGCTCGTGGTCCGATTCAGACTCCGGTCTTTATGCCGGTGGGAACCAAGGCCACCGTCAAAGGCATGTTGTCTGAAGAACTACGCGACATCGGCGCGCAGATTATTTTAGGCAACACCTATCATCTTCACCTGCGGCCCGGCGAAGATGTGGTCGAAAAGCTGGGCGGTCTTCACAAATTTATGAATTGGCCCCATCCCATCTTGACCGACAGCGGGGGATTTCAGGTTTTCTCATTGTCACAGTTGACCAAAGTTCGCGAAGAGGGTGTAGAGTTCCGCTCCCACCTCGATGGCGCCACCCATTTTTTAAGCCCCGAAAAGAGCATGCAGATTCAAATGGCACTTGGGTCCGACATCATTATGGCCTTTGATGAATGTTTAAAATATCCGGCCACGCAGGAAGAAATCAAAACTTCGATGGACATGACCCATCGCTGGTTGGAGCGTTCGAAGGCCGCCATGACTCGCGAGACCTCGTTGCTCTTTGGGATTGTTCAAGGTGGTCTTGAAGCTAAATTGCGTCTCGAAAGTTTGGCGCAGATCACGTCTGTGGATTTGCCGGGTTACGCCCTTGGCGGTTTCAGCGTGGGCGAACCTATTGAACTTATGCATGGACTGGTCAAAGAAGTCGCGCCCCATATGCCCAAGCATAAGCCCCGCTACCTAATGGGTGTGGGTACGCCGCTCGATTTGGTTTTGGCCGTGGATGCCGGAATGGATATGTTTGATTGCGTAATGCCCACCCGCGTAGCGCGCAACGGAACCTTGTTCACGTGGTCGGGACGGGTGTCGATCAAAAGGAACGAATTTAAAGAAGATCAGCGGCCGTTGGATGAGGAATGCAGCTGTTACACATGCTCAAACTATTCGCGAGCCTACCTTCGCCACTTGTTTATGAGTGGGGAAATTCTCTCAGCCCGCTTGAATACGATTCACAATCTCCATTTTTATCTGCATCTAATGGCCCGTATCCGAAACAGCATTTTGGAAGGCACGTGGCCAGAGTTTCGCAAACACTGCTTAACGCGTTTTGTCACTTAACAGATCATTGCCTTTTGCCGGGTAGACAAGTCATAACGGGTCCTTAGTGCAAAAGGAGTGGAATTACTATGTTTTCATCATTGGCATGGGCCCAAGCTGCCACACCTGGCCATGGCCCCAATATTCTCGAGCAGTTCTTTCCGTTTATCGCGATTTTTGTCGTGTTCTATTTCTTTATGATTCGCCCCCAGCAACGACGGGCGCAGGCGGATAAAAAATTTCGTGAAGATCTCAAGCGTGGCGATTCGGTGGTCACCGAAGGTGGCATCCTCGGCCATATTGACGGTCTGACCGACCAATTCGTCACTTTGCAAATTGCAAACGGAGTTAAGATTAAAGTTCTGCGCTCCATGATTATGGCCGGCGCAAAAGAAGAGTTGGAGAAAAAATAATGGAGAGTCTGAAGGGGAGATCCGTACTGGTCGGATTGTTTGTCATCTTTTGTGTCATCTACTTGCTCCCAAATTTTGTGAAGCTCCCAGATTCCTGGTGGTTTCATAAAAAGCCACTCAACTACGGTTTGGATATCCAAGGCGGAGCGCACTTGGTCTATGGCGTGGATGTAAAAGGTGTGATGCAAGAGCGCACCGAGCGTATGGCCCGCGCGATTCAACAGGAGCTCAAAGAAAAAGCCGTCGAGGCCGCCACATCGGTGACAGGCGATAAGAAAGATATTTTGAAAATAGAAGCCAAGAGCGAGGGCGACCGAGCCAAGGCCTCGGCTTTGTTGAAGGATCAATATTCAACTGTCCTACAAGTCATGACCGACTCTGGATCCGCCATCGAGGCCCGCTACTACGATGCGGTTCTGCAGACTTATCGCGAGCAAGTGATTCATCAGGCCATTGAAGTCATTCGAAATCGCGTCGATGAATTTGGCGTGGCCGAGCCCGTGATTGCGGCCCAGGGTGCGGATCGAATTCTTGTTCAGTTGCCTGGACTCACTGATCCCGCCCGAGCCAAGGAGTTGATCAATAAGACAGCCCGTTTGGACTTTCGTTTGGTGGATGAGTCCTTGACCGGTGAGCAGGTCGCCAAACTGGTGGCGGATGCCGAGAAAGAAGGAAACTTTGCCCTTGGTAAAGAGGGCCTAACTTATGCCCAATACGTCAAGAAAGTGAACGAGGGTTTAAAGGACAAATTGCCTCCCCACACCATGATCTCGTTTGAAAAAGCTCGTAGTGCGGTCAGCATGGAGGCCGGCAAAATTGCCTATCTCGTGCGGACGGACTCCGATGTCACGGGTGATTTGCTCGAGGACGCTTTTGTTTCTTTCGGTGAATACGGTGAGCCCAAGGTGAGCTTTCGCTTTGGTACCGAAGGTCGTCGAAAATTTGGCGCCCTGACTGGAGCTAACGTGGGCCGAAACCTGGCCATTGTTTTGGATGAGACCATCTACTCCGCGCCCAACATTCGTGAGCGCATTGATGGTGAAGGCCAGATTTCGCTCGGGGCTTCGGACGCCGAGCAGGCTCAAAAAGAAGGTCAGCTGATTGCCACGGCTCTTCGTGCCGGTGCTTTGCCAGCGGCTCTTGAGCAGCTGGAAGAAAGATCGGTCGGTCCTTCGCTTGGGGCAGATTCAATTGCCAAGGGCAAGGTGGCCGGTCTTGTTGGCTTCGTGATGGTGATTATCTTTATCTCGATTTACTACAAAACCTTTGGCGTGGTGGCTTCGACCTGTTTGCTCTTGAATGTGATGGGCCTGTTGGCCGTTCTTAGCGCTTTGGGGGCTACTTTGACCTTGCCCGGAATTGCGGGCATCACGCTCACCATGGGTATGGCGATTGATGCGAATGTGATTATCTACGAACGGATTAAAGAAGAGCTGGCGAGGGGCTCTACTATGAAGTCGGCCATTAAGGATGGCTTTAATCATGCTTGGTCGGCGATTTTTGACTCCAACGTGACCACCGCGATCGCGGCTTCGGTGTTGGTTTACTTCGGTTCCGGCGCGGTTCGTGGATTCGGTGTAACTCTGATTGCGGGTATCATCACCACTATGGTGACAGCGGTCTTCGTAACTCACTGGTTGCTGGATTTGGTTGTGAGTATGTCTAAAGACAACAAGGTTTCAATCTAGGGAGCGGGAAGATGAACAACAAGACGACAAAACACGATTGGGGCCGATTTGATTTCTTAGGTATCGCTAAATACATCACGGTGGGCTCTATTGTGCTCACCGCGATTGCCTTTGCAATTATGTTGGCGAAGGGCATGAACTACGGCGTGGATTTTGCGGGTGGAATGGAGATCCAAGTGAAGTTCAGTCAGGCTGTAGAGCCGGGGCGAATTCGCTCGTTCATGTCGGACCTCGGATTTCCAAAGGCCAACGTGCAGGCGCTGGGCGACAACATGGAATATCTGATGCATGTCGAAGGCCCAAGTGACAAATCGGAAGAAGAGGCCAATAAATACATTTCTGAAACAGTTGAGAAGATCAAAACCGGTTTGACCAGCACCTTCGCCAGCGAAGGGGCTGAGGTCCGCCGTGTGGACACAGTCGGTCCGCAAGTTGGTGCGGAACTGAAGAGAAATGGAATCTTGGCCGGATTCTACTGTTTGCTTCTAATCTTGGTGTACGTCGGCTTGCGATTCGATTATAGATTCGCTCCTGGCGCCGTTTTCTGCTTGTTCCACGATGCAGTGATCACTCTCGGTATTTATTCGCTTTTTGATTGGGAATTTACCGTACAAACTCTGGCCGCGATTCTGACGATTATCGGCTACTCGCTGAACGATACCATCGTCATTTTTG
>JBFWON010000108.1:0-13958 GCA_050250515.1 Bdellovibrionales bacterium
GAGCTATCGAAGTTAGAACAACGTCTAAATTTTAGACCTCGAAAGGTCCTGGGTTACAGGACCCCCTTCGAAGTTTACTTTAAGACAAAAGTTGCACTGGCAATTTGAATACGGCTCCGAACCTAAGCCATTTCGACGAGTTCTTTCATAGCCTTTCGGACGCCGGTGAAGACCTGGTAGGGGTTGGCGTCGCCGAACATGTAAGCGGGAGAGGTGACAATTTTATGATCGCGATCCGAGATAAAATCATCGACGGCGCAGTCTTCGTGATTGGCACCGGTTTTGGCGATCTCGGCGGTGGTGACGTTGTCGTTTTTGCCGATAGTCACTGTAATGCCTTTGTCCCCGAGCACGCGCGCGACGAGAGCCGGGGCAATACATAGGGCGCCGATGGGTTTACCTTGCGAGAAGAATCCGCGAATCACACGCTCGGCTTCGGGATGAACTTCGCAGGTGGCCCCGGTTTGTGCCCAAGAGCAAAGGTTGACGGCGGCGCCGAATCCTCCGGGGAAGACAACTCCGTCAAAATCTTCGGGTCTGAGTTCTTTAATATCTTGTATATCTCCGCGCGCAATCCGGGCCGATTCCACTAAGGCGTTGCGAAACTCATTCGTTTTGCCCAAACCATGGCCAACGGCCGTCGCCACACGGAAATCTAGGTTGGGAGCAAAGATTCTCACCTGGGCGCCAAACTCCGCCAGTCCAATCAACGCGCTCACGGCTTCGGTGATTTCAGTTCCATCTTTATGGCCGCAGCCAGAGAGTACGACGGCAATTTTCTTCATGGGGCCTCCCAGAAGGGGTTACCCTAAAAGAAAATCGTTTGTATGTCACTTTTGAAAATCTTCAAGACCTTGGCAATCGCGCACATAGACCGTACGGCTATCCACGGCGATGACGGTACTGCGGCAATCGAGGACCAGAAGCCCATTCCAGAGCTCTAGGCCATTGCCGAAAGGAAGATAGGGCGGCTCGCTCGAAAAGCCAAAGTCCACCGCGATCTTCTGGTTAGTCCCATCCGCATACCAGTTGACCATATCAAATTGCACGTAACGCAAATGGAGTTTGCAGCCACTAAGGCCTCCACATCCCGGCCTCGTCTTCAGTGCGGGGGGAGCGTCGATTTCTCCATCGGACTCTCTAAGATGGTGGAACGTCGTCTTCACTGGCTCTTTTCCGGCCAGCGCCACCGCCTGAGGGCCTGACTTGATAAGAAGTGATGCGGGCGAAGCGGGAATCGGTTCCATGTCTTCTTCTTTTGCAACAATTTCCCAGTCACCGGTGGTGAGGTTACGGGTGGAGTGCGTAACCTTTAACGTGAAAACCTTGCCGGCTGTCGTCGAGGATTCATGAATGACTTCGACTTTGACCGCCCCTAGTGTTTGCGTGGCCTCTGAATTTTCGAGCCGGCGAACGATGGAGTAATTCACACTTTGACCGAGCGCCGTATTTTCGATGGAAGCTCCACCCAACACTTTGCTAAGAGCGCCGTTGATGGCTTCGATTGGAACTTCCTCACCGTAATCCGCCTTTTCTTCCTTAGCCTTAATACACCCGACCAAGTAGGCGATCAAAAATGGCAAAGCTAGCGTCAGAAAGAAATGCGTCCATCTCAGTGTCATACGGAATCCCAGCCCCAGATCCACATGGAGATCGGCAAAAATCTCTCTAAGGCGGCGGCGGTCTCAGCGTCGAAGACTTTTAGTTCCGAGGCTTTTAGCGGGCCGAAAATCAGGCGCACCAAGTCGGTCTCGGCATTGGTCGAGAAGATCTCCTGTCGATAACCCATGTAGAACCGTCCTTCTCGAGGCTCGAGAACGATGTCATCAAAGCCTGAGTTTCGAATGAATCGTTTGACCTTCAACAGCAGGTTGGGAGCGTTAAGGATTTTCACCATTCCGAGGACACCTTGCGTGGACTTGGCGCCGGCAAGTTCAAGTTGACGTATCAGGTTGGCCGAGTGGGAGGGGGCAATGAGATGAAGCGGACGTTTGGACAGGTGCAGGGCGAATTTCAGCAGGGGCATAAGCTTGCTCACCCCGCCGCCCCATTCGTGAATGTAACCATTCAGATCGGCGCCTTTGCCCTCGACCGCATAAGCTTGCAGGCGATTCTGACTATCCCAGGAGGTGTAGACCCGGGTGTTGGGAATTTTTAGAAATCTTCGAATATCATCGGCCGTTCGCACGACTCCGGTCGTGTGTTGATTGTAGAGTCGTAAGATAGCCTGTGGATCCACTTGTGCCGACATCATGTGACGTGCATCCGGAGTCTCGGTGACCTTGAGGTTCATGGGAAGTTTTAGAGAAACTTCCGTGCCGGCGACCTCGAATCCGTAACGGCGATAGAAATCAAACAGGTTGGTCCACAAAATCGCAAAATCACAGCCGTGATCGCGAGCCGCTTGCAGACTGGCCTCCAGAACTTTTGTTGAAAGCCCCTGATTGCGTCGACTCGGATCGGTGACGACACTTCCGATGGCGGCCGCCTTGAAAATTCCGACCGGGGACTTGATGATCACCGGCTTCATGACAGCCGCCGACAAGAAGGCGCCGTTTTCCTTGATGACCCGAACGTTGTTTAAATTCTCGCTGTGAATTGCGAGTGGATATTCCTCATCGATCGACCACGCGTGATCGGGACGCAGGTGGGTTGAGAGAAACTGCACCAGATCGGGCAGCTCGGCTTCAAATAAGGGGCGTGGTCCATCCATGTCATTATTTTAATCGAGGCCCGACTGTAGACAGAGTCGAGAAAGACAATTCTCGACATCTGTCCCGGCTCTGCTAAAAGAACGGGTATGACTAAAGCCGCACTAGTCGTGGACCAGTTAAAAAAACATTATCCGAAGGCTCACTGTGCCTTGCATCACCAAAATCCATTGGAACTGTTGGTGGCGACCATTTTGAGCGCTCAATGCACGGACGAGCGAGTCAATCTGGTCACCAAGTCCCTCTTCAAGCGCTGCCGAAGAGCCCAGGACTACGCGGAGATTAAAACTTCTGAACTTGAAATTTTGATCAAATCGACGGGCTTTTTTCGGGCGAAGGCCAAAAGCCTAAAGGGCATGGGGACGGCTTTGGTGGAGAAACATGGCGGCCAGGTCCCGCGGACTATGGAAGAGTTGACGGCCCTGCCGGGTGTGGGACGCAAGACGGCCAATGTCGTTTTGGGAAACGCTTTTGGCATCGCTTCAGGTATCGTCGTGGACACGCATGTTAAGCGGTTAAGCTTTCGCTTGGGGCTGACCAAGGCTAAAACGCCGGAATTGGTGGAGCGTGATCTTGTTAAAAAGATACCCAAAGAGGACTGGATTCAGTTTTCCCATTGGCTGATCACCCATGGCCGATTGATTTGTAAGGCTCGGCGCCCCGCCTGTGAGCGTTGTTTTTTAGATCCTGATTGTCCTAAGCGTGGTGTTGAGCGATGATCTTGTCATGATCGTAGCCTATATCGAGAGCGCAAAATATGTCGGGCACCTTTTTCCGCTGGCGCTTTTGCGGATTTACTTGGGCTGGAGTTTTTTTTCAGCTTCTTGGGGCCGCGTTCAAAGCGACTATCTTCAGCAACCCCGAATCGTCAGTCACATTACGGAGTGGGGGGCTTCCAGCTCAGCACCAGATTGGTACAAAGATTTTCTGGATAAGGTGGTCTTACCCAATTGGCAGTTTTTTGCTTACTGCGTAGTCTATTTTGGTTTCTTGGTCGGGGTGAGCTTCATTCTAGGATTTTTTGTACGTCCCGTGGCCATTTTGGCTGCGATCATGTCGCTCAATTTTATTTACAATAGCAGTCCTGAGATCGTCGACATCTATCGCTTGCACATGGTTTTATTTCTCATGCTGGCCTGGCTGGGGGCTGGTCGCTGCTTAGGATTGGATTACTTTTTCTATAAGCGCGATCGCGGTCTTTGGTGGTAATGAATGAGATCCAGGCTTGTGATTTTTTTCATCGTTGGGTTCTCGCTTCTCTTTGGGTTAGCCATCGCTCGGCAGATTTGGCAGTCCTCTGGACGCAGAGGTCCTTGGGTTGAAGAAACCAGCCTTCGTGTGCTCACATACTCCACATTTGCCTCTGCACAGGGTCCGGGTGGATCCTTAAAAAAATTATTTGAAGACACCTGTCAATGCAAAGTGGAATTCACCACGGTTGCCGATGCCGGACTCCTGCTCGAGAGGCTCAGCATCGGTCGATTTGATGTGGTGATTGGCCTCGATCAATTTATGCTGGCTGGCGCTCGGGAGAAAGTCGCTTGGCGTGGGTTTGATTTGACTGGTGTCGACTGGGTGCCCGCCGTGGAAGGCAAAGTTCAAGAGCATTTTTTACCGTTTGATTGGAGCCCGATGTCCTTCGTCTATCGGCACGATGATCAAGCCAAGCCTGAAAAATTGGACGACTTGCTGCGAAGTGAATGGAAGCGGCAATTTGCCTTGCAGGACCCCCGTGCCAGTACGCCAGGACTTCAATTTTTGAATTGGGTCCGCACGGTCAAAAGAGAAGGCGCCAAGGATTTTTTGCGCGCGTTTAAGGCCAACGTAAATTCGGTTTCCCCGAGCTGGGCTTTTTCCTACGGTCTTTTCGAAAAGCGGCAGACCCGCTTTGTGTTTTCTTATCTGACCTCGTTGGCTTTCCATTGGCAGCAGGAAGGGGGACGGGAATTTGACATTCTTTCGTTTCCTGAAGGACACCCTGTGCAATACGAATTTGTCGGGGTGCCGGATGCTTGTGAACAGTGCGATCTCGCGGCTGAGTTTGTCAGTTTCCTTATGCAACCCGAGCAACAAAAAATCATTATGGAGCGCGGGTTCATGCTGCCTTCGGTGAAAGGGGTAGTGGACGGAACTGTGTTTGCCGAACTTCCGGCCCTGAAGCTTTTAGATACAATTGTGGAGCGGGAGTTTACCATTTGGGATGAAGTTTTTAAGAACTGAAGAATTGAGCAGGCGAATTCTTCGTACCGGTCTCGCCGGTCTGTTGTTGAGTCCCTTTTTCATTTGGTTTTTTGCCATTCCAAGGTGGCATTTCGTGCCTTGGCCCGAGGTTCTTCGGCTCTTTGGCGTGACCTTGGAGCAAGCGAGTCTAAGCACAGTGGCGACCGTGGGACTGGGTGCCTTTTTGTATTGGGCATTGCAGAGCTGGGTTCGCCCCGACTCCGTCCGTATGATCGAATCGGTGCTGCTTTTGCCTAACGCTTTTCCACCGCTATTCGTGGCCATGTGTTGTCTCGGTTACACGGATCTTTGGGGTCAGTTCCCCTATGGGATGGGTGCGGTTGTCGTTGCACATGCACTCTTAAATTCCGGCCTTGTGGCCTTGGCTTTGCAAAATCTAATGCAACATCGATTGGGCCGCTTGGCCGAAGCGGCTTGGACGATGGGAGTTCGTCCTATCCATTTCTACCGACGTGTTGCGTGGCCGCTCTTACGCCAGGAAATTTTGCTTCTGACCGTGTTTGTTTTTTCAATTCATCTCACCAGTTTTTCTCTTCCTCTCCTTTTGGGAGGCTCCAACTCGATGACCCTGGAAGTGGGCATTTTTGACGCCATCCGAATTCACGGTCGATGGGATCTGGCACTGATTTTGGCGGGTCTTGAGACCTTGCTCGTGCTCGGGTTGGCGACTTTAGTGCGGCGGCCATTCTGGCCACGAGCTCGTTTGAGCACCGGTTGTCTGTTTTTAAGGTCACCGGCTTTCGCTAGGCCGTTGTGCTTACTTCCTGGGATCATTTTGTTGGGCGGCTGGCTTATGGGGATTCGGAGTTTTTCGATGGAATTGATAGAATCCGAAATTCTCTCTCAGCTGGTCGATTCGGTCTTGTTAACGGTCATCATTGGGTTGGGTGCCGGCTTAACTCTTGCGATTTTGTTGGCGATGATTGTCTTCGTGTCCCCCAGTTCGCGGTTGAGCCGATTTCTCAACGGATACTTGGCTCCAAGTCCTGCGATCGCCGGTTTTGGTTTGCTTTTACTGGATCCAGATCCGATTTTGAGTCAGGCTATGCTCATCTTGGCTTTAGCTTTGGTGACACTCCCCCTTCTTTATCGTTGGTTGATCCACTCTCGAATGCAGGGCCTGATCCACCAGGTGGAGGTGGCGCGTAGTCTAGGAGCCAATTGGAAGCAAGTGTTCGCTCATGTGACATGGCCTCAAATGGCTCCTGCGGTGATGCAGGCGTCAGGGCTTGCGGCCTTGTGGGCCAGCGGTGATTTTGCCCTCGCCGGGATTCTTTTGAATGGAGAGGCCAATCTCCCCCTGTTGATTGACGATCTGATGAATCGGTATCAATTTGAAGTGGCTCAGCTTTTGTTACTTCCCGTCTTAATAATTGGGATTGGGTTGTATTGGTCGTTTGAGCGGGCAGGTCGCTATGTCGCAGGTTAAGGGACTAAATAAAAAGTACGAAGATTTTTCGATCGAGATCCCGCAATGGGAGATCTCGGACCAAGGGGTCACAGCGCTTTGGGGGCCTTCGGGTTCGGGCAAGACAACCTTATTTCGTTTGCTCTTGGGCCTGGAAGATTGCCCGGGTTTGAGTTGGATATTCAAAGGCGAAGATCTGGCGCAGCTGCCGGTGGGGGAACGTCGTCTTGGAGTTGTGTTTCAATCCTTGGAGCTTTTTCCGCATATGACGGCCGAGCAGAATATCGAATTTGCGGCGATGGCGAGGGGTCTGAGCCCCGAGGAGTCCAAAGCGCGCGGCCAGGAACTCGTAGCTGAGCTGGCCTTGTCCAACTGTTTGGGAAGAGCCTCCGCTCTTTTATCTGGCGGCGAGGCTCAGAGAGTGGCCCTGGCTCGGGCCCTGATCGGGCAGCCTCGATTTCTATTTTTGGATGAGCCTTTTTCCAATTTGGACAGTGAGCTTCGGCAAGAAGCCAGGGCCCTTGTTCGCAAGGTCATTGACCTTTACCAGGTTCCAACCCTGCTGATCACCCACGACGCGGAAGATCTCAAAGCCTTAGCCGATCATCAGGTTCGAATTCAGGCTGGACGAATTGTCGGCCCGATGACCGCGGTTTAAATCTTACGAGCAAAGAACAGTCGGCACGGCGGAATGTTCAACACTTCGTCTTCGGTGGAAACCATTGGGAAGGTGTTGTACAGCTGATGGATAAAATCTCGGGCTGAGGCGCTCCATAAGACATGCAAAGCCACAAACGTACAGAACAGTCCACCGGGCTCAAGTGCTGCATAGGCTTCACTCAGAATTTGGGTTCGGGTAGGTTTGGACAAAAGCGACCAAGGCAAAGTCGAAACGATGGCGCCCACCTTGCGGCCATTGAGACGTCGATTCAAATTTTCAGCGGACTCGTTATAAAATTCGAGCATGGGATAGGTGGTCGATAAGTACTTGAATAGGTCTTTGTTCAGCTCAAATCCCATGTAGGCCGGTGGATATCCTAGTTTCGGCAGAAGATGGAGAGTGATGGCCGCCGACCCCACACCGAATTCCACCACCATTTGATCTTTTTGAATTTCCACATTCTTAGCAAATCTTCGACCCACATGGGGGCCGGTCTCAAACATCGTAGATGTTTGTAGGGGATTTTTGACGGCGGCCTTAAGAAAGTGCAAGAAGGACGACATCAGCGGCCCAACGGGTGAGGCCAAACTTTTTGGCGCTTATTGAGAGGAATGAAACTGCGCTCGGCGGCGACCTGCGAGCATTGATTCAGCTCTTCGTGGGTCATTCCAATGATCTCATGGGCAATCCGATACTCACGATTCAAGTTGGTATTAAAAATTCCTGGATCGTCCGTGTTGACGGTGACTGGCACCCCGAACTGAAAAAGTTTACGAAGGGGATGTTCGCGCAGTTGAGGAACAGCGTTCGTCAAAAGATTACTCGTGGGACAAAGCTCGAGAGGCACGTCGCGCTGGCGAACGGTCTCCATGATCTTTTCATCTCGATATATTTGTACTCCATGTCCGATGCGATCGGCGCCGAGCACATCCAGGGCATCGAGTACCCAGGTGGCGGCCTTCGGATGCGGGGCTTCTCCGCTATGAATCGTGATTCCTAGGCCCGCCGCCTTCGCTTTGGCGAAGACCGGGGCGAACGGCTTACTATCAAAGCCCTCTTCGTTATCGGCAAGATCGACTCCGACAAAAGTGGATTTGTTGGCAAGGACAAAATCCATCACGGTGCGGGCCGTTTCGACCGGCAAAATGCGCTGGATGATACAAATCAATCCGACCGCCATAGGGTACTGACTTTCGGCCCGCGCCACACCGCGTACGATGGCCGCGTGAATTTCATCAAATGTCATCTTATGGCCCTGACTGATAAAGGTCGGAGCGTAGCGGAGTTCTAAAATTCGAATTCCATCACCTCGAAAAGCATCTTCGCAGGCTTCGAAAGTGATACGTTCTAAAATTTCAGGACTGGCGAGCAGTTTTTGGGTGTCGAGGAACTTATTCAGGACCGAGCCCAAATCGTTCATGGGCTCTAAGATCATGAAACGATCTTGAAACTCCCTCTGCGATTTAAGCGGTATGCCAAATTGGGGTGCGAGTTCGAAAATTGTCTCTGGGCGCAGACATAACTCCAAATGGCGGTGGAGTTCGGCTTTGACCCATTTATCTATGCCTGCCATAGCTAATAGAATAGTGTTTTCGACATATTGCGCTCAAGGGGATTCTGTTGACGCAAAGTCTAATCGGGCATTAGAAACACCTTCATGACGGAAAAATTACAACCACTCCCTCGACCAACGTCGCTCGCGGCGACGCCTAAATCCAAACCCAAGTTCTCTACGACCATTCAATTGGCGTCGGGAGAACCTTTACCAGCAGCTGATCCACGCGCCACGCGAGCCCTGATCGCTCTGATGGACATGGGCGCCGTGCTCGGCGGGGCCGCCAGTCACTGGGGTGGGCCTTCGGCCTTTGCCGAATTGATGTCGGCTCTGCATGCTTACATGTTTGATCAGAGCGCTCGAACAGGTCGTCCCTGGTTTGATCTGTTTTCGTTCGTCAATGACGGTGGCCACTGCGAAAACGGAATTTATGCTTTGCGAGCTCTCTATGGATTTGCGGGCCTGGACTTTGAACAGTTGAAGAAGTTTCGCTCCATTGAGTCGCGCCTAACTGGCCACGGGGAGTCCCATCTTTTTCCAGAAGGCGTGCTTTTAAGTAATGGTCCCCTAGGCTCTGCCTTTCCTCAGTCGCAGGGACTGGCCTACGCCGATGCCATAACCGGCAAAGAGCGCGTGACCGTGACGGCGATCACCGACGGTGGATGTATGGAGGGCGAAGCTCGCGAAGCCATGGCGGCCATTCCGGGTCTCGCGGCAGCAGGCAAACTCGCACCCTACGTTTTGATCATCAGCGACAACAATACGAAGCTCACGGGCCGAATCGATGAAGAATCCTTTTCGATGGCTCCGACGTTCGAAGCCATGCGGACTTTAGGCTGGGAGGTTTTTGATCTCTATGAGGCCCACGACCTGCAAGCTTGCTATGACGGAATTGAAAGCGCCATCCAAGCGGCGCGTGAAAATCCGCGAAAGCCCGTGGCGATTCATGCGCGAACTGTGAAAGGCGTTGGTGTTAAGAAAACCGCGGATTCTGCCAGTGGCGGTCACGGTTTTCCCTTGAAAGCGCCGTCCGAATTGGCCGCGTTTCTACAAGAAATTTACGGCGGCGACTCGGTCCCTGAGGAATTTACCAAATGGGCGAAGGACCTTGAAGCCCAAGCGGAGGCCAAAAAAGCGAAGGCTTCGACAAGTTCGGGACCGGCCACGACAAAAGTTCAGGCCGGTGTGAGTGCGGCCCTGATTAAGAAGCGAAAAGAAGGACTTCCGATCGTATCGATTTCGGCGGATTTACCAGGTTCCACCGGAATGGCTGAATTTCAAAAAGCTTATCCCGAGTGCACGCAAGACGTGGGTGTGGCCGAGAGCAATATGGTCTCGATGGCGGCCGGTGCATCCAAAATGGGTTTGATCCCGGTCGTGGATACATTCTCACAATTTGGCGTCACCAAAGGGGCTTTGCCCTTAACCATGGCGTCTCTTTCGGGGGCACCTGTCATCGGAATTTTTTCGCACGCGGGATTTCAAGATGCGGCCGACGGGGCGTCTCATCAGGCACTGACGTATTTGTCAAAGACCTGCAGCATTCCTCACACCCAGGTGCATGTGCTGTCCTGCCGTGACGAAGCTGAAGCTTTGGTCGGCCAAGCCGTGGACCTCTTTGCCGCCCAAATGAAAGCCGGAAAGTCGCCGGACTCCCAAATTTTCTTTCTGGGTCGTGAGAATTTTCCGGCCAGTTATGGGGCCAAGGACTATCAATTGGGTCGGGCCCAAGTCCTCAGAAATGGATCTTCGCCACAAGTGGTGATTGCAGCGGCGGGCCCTATGGTCGGCCAAGCCTTGGCCGCGGCCGAAGAGCTGGCGGCGGCGGGCGTAGAGACCATTGTGATCAATCCGTCCTCTATTGCGCAAATTGATGTGAAGTCTTTTATACCTCACTTGGAAAAGTGCGGTGGGCGTTTGGTCACGGTCGAGGACCATCAGTTAATTGGTGGTATGGGAGCGATGCTCAGTCACGCGCTCTTACAAGAGGGTGTTGCACTCCGGGTGCGATCACTTGGCGTGCGCGGCGAGTTTGGCCAATCGGCCTACAATGCGATTGAGCTCTACAAAAAACATGGAATGGATGCCACGGCCATCGCCGCCGCTGTTCGTGAACTTGTGAATACTCGCGGCTCGGGTCGATGAGGCTGAGCTCACCACAGGCGATTGCCGCTCTCACGGCGGCGCTCCTACTGGTTCTGTGGTGGAGTTCGAAGGAAGATAAACAAGTCCCAACGGCAGCCAAGAAAATCGTGAGTACGCCCGAGGTGCAAACTCGGTCGCCTGATCCTAAAGGAGGCCCACCCAGACCTCCTCCACCCCCGGCACCGGCCAAACCCATTGAGGCAATTGAGACTTCGAAACAGCTGGGAGATGGTCGCCCCGCCGGCAGTGTGAAGTTTCGCGTGATTGACGACTGGGTGGTTGGTTTTGGCGACATACTTTTGGGCAAGCCCAGCCGAGAAGATTATCCTGAAGAGGGATTTACATCGGCGCCCAAAGTTGAGCTTTGGCCTGACGGACGAATTCCTTATTCCATTCATGTTGATCTTTATGATCCAGAGCGTGTCTTGCGAGTGGTCGAGTATTTCAATACACATACGGGTTTGAAGCTAGTGCCTTATGAGAGTGGCCCGGATTCTGTCGTGTTTGCACCCTTTCGCGATCATTGTCTGTCTTATTTGGGCCGCATCGGAGGACATCAGCCGATTTTCTTGGACGATCGATGTCGGGATGGCGAGATCATGCATGAAGTGATGCATGCGGCGGGATTTGTTCACGAGCATTCCCGCCCGGATCGAGATCGATATGTGAAGATCAATTGGGACAATGTGGAAGACCTTAAGAAAGATCAGTTCGAAATCGTGCCAGAGTCCTTGGCTAAAAATGTGAAGGATCGTCCATTCGACTTGCGCTCGATCATGATTTACAACGAAAATGCTTTTGCCAAGGATAGGAGTTCGTGGACTTTGAAGAGCGTTTCCGGTGAAAAAATCGATCCGCCTTTCGAGGGGCTGAGTCGCGAGGACATCGATCGCATTCGAATGACCTACGGAAGTGCGCGATGATCGTTCGTCTTCTGCCGCTGGTGGGGCTTCTGCTGGAGCTCTTAGTCGGTTGGAGCCAGTGGTTCGGGGACCGCGCCACAGTCATGTGCGTTTTCATGATGTTATGGATGGTGGTGTGGTGGATCTTTGAAGTTCTTCCGCTGGGGGTAACCGCACTCATTCCCATGGTGTACTTGCCCCTGTTGCGGATCGTGCCGATCAAAGAAGTGACCCCTCACTATGCCAATCCGGTGATTTATCTTTTCTTGGGTGGTTTTATTATTGCGCGAGCACTGGAGAAAACACGGCTCGATGAGCGCATTGCGCTGGCCGTTTTGGCTCGGGTTCGCTCGACCGACGTGGGCATTGTGTCTGGATTCGTGATCACCACAGGTTTTTTAAGCATGTGGATTAGCAACACGGCGACAACAGTGATGATGGTCCCCATCGCTTTGTCGGTCTATCAATTCTTAAAGCAAAATTTGGCAGAGAACGCCCGCAAGTCGTTACCGGCGTTCAGTGTGGTCTTGTTTTTGGCGATTGCGTATTCCGCTAATAATTGGTGGAGTCGCCACACCGATCGGCACGCCCCCCAACGTGGTTTTCCTCGGGTATCTCAATGAGCTCTATGCGCGGAAGATCGATTTTTGGCGATGGATGGCCGTGGGGGTTCCGCTCGCAATTACTTTGTTGTTTTTGATGGTCTTCTTGCTCAAGTGGCTTAACCCCTTCGACATAGAAATTCCTAAGGGATTTAAGGGCTTCGTTCGTGAAAAACAGCGGGAACTGGGTTTGATGGGGCCCGAACAAAAAATCACCATTGCGGTCTTTACCTTGGCTGCGTTGCTTTGGATATTGAAGGATGTCTTTCACTACTGGACTGGATTCGAATTTCTCAATGACACCTCTGTGGCCATTCTTGCTGGGGTCTTATTGTTTTTTATCCCCGTTCGTTGGGGGCGCTCGGGCTCGGTCCTTGGCGCCAGTGATATTGCTTACTTGCCGTGGAACATCGTGCTCTTGTTTGGTGGAGGAATGGCCATGGCGGCGTCCCTTGAAAAAGTGGGAGTCATAAAAACCGCGACTGAATTTTTTGCCGAGTTCCACTTGGGTGGAGCTTATGGAATCATATTTCTACTGACCACTTTGGCCTTGGTTATGACCGAAGTGATGAGCAATGTGGCCTTATGTGTGGTAGCGCTTCCCATGATTATGAAGCTGGGTGAAGCGCAGGGTTTTGACCCGTTGCTATTTGCCATGCCCGCTGCATTGGCCTCAAGCTTCGCATTCAGCATGCCAGTGTCGACCCCTCCGAATGCGATCGTCTTCGGGACGGATTTAGTGACCGTTCGGCAAATGTTGCGGTCTGGAATTTGGTTAAACGTTGTGGCGCTTGTTCTGACCATGACTCTGGGTTATGGATTGATGCAGGTGTTTTTGTAGGAGCTGATGATGTCTAAGCCAAAAGTTGTAGAACCCACTTTTAAAATGATGGACTTGGAACCGGGAACTTACTTTTGGTGCGCGTGTGGCGAGTCCAAAAATCAACCGTTTTGCGATGGCAGCCACAGTGGCGGCCCATTCGAGCCGCGCAAACTTCAGGTTGGTCGAAAAATGCGACTTAAGATGTGCCTGTGCAAACAAACCAATGCACCCAATGGCGTGTGTGACGGCAACCACTTCAATTTAGATAAGTAGGATTTGGGTAAGCAGGTCCTCACGTTGGCATTCAAGCCGTGTCTACGGGAAGTGTAGGGGATAAATCCCATGACTTCATGGCGATTTTTCCGAATGTATTTTCTAACAATCTCAAGACTGCGCTTGGCCCATGACACCAATCGAGTAAAGGGGAGCGTGATCCAAATTGGCTTCGATTTTAATCCCAGTCGTCGATGGATTCGCGCATAGTACCGCCCGACTTCGGCCGAAAAAAACCTTAAAGCAAACGGCCCTCGTGGCGAGTGAAGCTGAACCCACCATTGACCCTGGCTTTGAACACGCCATGCACCAGCTTATCTTTAGCGAAGGGGCGCGGGACCTTGCGGTAGTTAAGAGCGCCTCCGTAGGTGTGCTGTTTGGCGATCCACCATGCTTTGGTGTCTCTTCGTGGATCTTTGAGGAGCTTGAGTTGCTTGGATTTGGCCATTGGAATGGTTTGTACCTTTCCGTCGATTATGAGTCAGTAATATACCGCTACCTTTTTACGGCTCCAAACTTCAATAGTTTAGTGCAACAAAATCTCTCCGTTCTCGTTAATAAAAAAACCCGTTTCCCTGATCATGGACTTCTTAAATATCTCCGCTTCTCTGCGATACATTGAACGACGGTAGTAAGA
>JBFWON010000109.1:0-13773 GCA_050250515.1 Bdellovibrionales bacterium
TGAAGTCCGACATTCATGCGGTCGAAGGACTCGAAGCCATATTGCGCACGCGTGGTGTGCGGTTCAACTGGATTCAGGACGGTTCGCCAGAGGTTGGATTGATCGCCCAAGAAGTCGAGAAGGTGTTTCCCGAGTTGGTGATCACCGATCCTGTCACGGGACTTAAGGCAGTAAAATACCAGGGATTTGTGGCCCCGTTGATCGAAGCTACAAAAGAGCTCTACGGAATGTGCAAAGCTAATGAGCGCGAAATCGCCAGCTTGAAAGAAGAAAACGCCAAGCTCAAGGATGAGATTCAAAAACTCCGTGACGGTCAAGCGGAGATGGCTCTACGGATGGAGGCTATTGAGAGGGCGCTTAAAGCGCGCCACAAGTGACGTGGGGGCATCCGGTGAAGCATCTCTGGATCTTCAGCATATTGTTTCTGAGCACATTGGTGGCGCCCCATGCTGCAATGGCGGATTGTGGGAACCCCGCGGGCATTGCGGGAACTCTCCGCAGAAACGGGGTTGGGCAGGTTCTTTGGTGTGATGGCACCACCTGGATGTCGCCCGCTACCTCGACAGGTGCGAGTTGCACTTCTGGGCAGATCGGCACGGTCAATTACTCTGGCGGAGATCTCCGCTTTTGCAATGGATCCAATTGGATCTCAATGAAAGGCGCGAGTGCAGGTTCCTGCTCGGGGACGACTCCCGGAACCTATACATATGTCGCTGGTTCCACGATGTATCGGTTTTGTGATGGAACAAATTGGTACAATATGCAAGCGTCGGGAACGTTCAGTCCGGGTACGAATCTTGACTTTGAAACCGGTGATTTCACCAATTGGACACAATCGGCGGGCGACAATGGAAACATGGTGATCGATGCGGCGACATTTTATGAGGGCTCGTATGCAATGGTGGCGCCGGCCTCTTTGAATGACAATGAAACAGCCTGCCTCGAGAGAACTTTCGACTTGACGACCTCTAATTCTGATAAGCACCTTCAATTTCAATGGAAAGTGAGTTCAGAGGACGGATGGGATTGGATGAAATTCTACATTGATGGCAACTTGCAGGATCAAATTTCGGGCACGGTCGGCTGGATAGCAGGGGGCGGTGTGCTCCTTAAACAATCGAGCCATTTGGCGAAATGGTGCTATGAAAAAGATAATGGAGCGTCGGCTGGATCGGATGTTGGTTGGGTTGATGCTATCACTTTTAGCGATTTGGTCGCGGGAGACAATTGGGATTTTGAGGGTGGCCTATCCGCTTGGACACAGGCGGCGCCAACCGGATGGGACTTTATTCTCGACACCACCACCGTACATGGGGGAGTTATTGCGGGAGTTTCGCAAACGGGGTTGGCTGATGATCAAAAGGCTTGCATAGAAAGAAACGTTGATCTTTCTACGGCAAGCAGTGACCAAAGAGTGGACTTTTGGTGGAAAGTGGATTCGGAGACCTACTTTGATCAATTTCGATTTTACATAGACGGGTTCGAGCACGATGCCGTGTCGGGAAATC
Organism: Bdellovibrionales bacterium; assembly: GCA_050250515.1. GTDB lineage: Bacteria > Bdellovibrionota > Bdellovibrionia > Bdellovibrionales > UBA1609 > JALHOQ01. The sequence goes on from JBFWON010000109.1 coordinate 1,509, forward strand.
TGAATTGGCGTCAAGGTTCAGGTGCCATGGCCAAGGGATCAAGCCATTTGTTAAAATGGTGCTACGAGAAAGATGATGGTGCGGCTTCCGGTGCGGATCGAGGCTGGATGGATGACGTGACCTTTTCGAATGTCACGATTGGAAATAATTTTGATTTTGAGTCAGGCGGATTAAGTCAGTGGACCCACAGCGCCGGTAATACGGATGGAGTCAATTGGTCCATTGACCGTACAACGTCCAGTTCGGGTGCGTATTCGGCAGGCAGTCATGTTGCTGGGAGTAATGATAGTAGCTCCAACTGCATCGAGCGGGTTGTCGACTTGACATCGGCGAGCGTTGACCAGAGGGCTCAGTATTATTGGAAAGTAGATTCCGAGGATGGCTTTGATTTTTTGAATTTCTACATCAATGGATCGTTGTCCGGGCTAGTGACTGGAAATCACAACTGGGCCGTGGTAAAGCGGGATTTGACGAAGGGAAGCAGTTACACATTGAAGTGGTGCTACGAAAAGGACAATGGGGCGGCTTCCGGAGCTGATCGCGGTTGGATAGATGACTTTTCCTATGGTGACGTAACCCCTTCGCCGGGGGGCCATTATTTAGTGGCCACGAAGTCAGGCTACAATGGCAATCTGGGTGGACTCTCCGGCGCCAATGCCAAGTGTTTGTCTGATTTGGTCCTCTATGAATGGAATGGAAAGTACAATGTCACGCTGAATTCTTCGACGGTGAAGGCCTTCTTGTGCGATGGTTCAAGCTGCCAGAATTTCAGTCCGACCCAGACCTACGCATTCGCGGCGGCCGATGACTTAGTCTCGGGTGGGGGAACCTTCACCACGGACGTGAATTCTTTAGGTCCGAACGATGCGGCCAATTGGTCGGGAGCCTCCTACTTTGGCGCCACCGGGAATGCTTGGACGGGCCGCGCTTCGACGAGCGCCACCCAGTGGGCCAATTCTTCTGGTGCCAATCATTGCCTGGGATGGACAGATAGTACTTCCGGCAATACGGGTGATCGAGGCACGTTCAATTCGACAGGTGCCACTCGTTGGTTGGCCGGGACGGCCACCGCTTGTAACACTACGACACGTAAGCTCTTGTGCATTGTTGAGGGAACTATCCCCCCCACATTCGTGCAAGAGGCGGAGGTAAACTGGGGATCCACCAGCAGCCCTAAGACCACGGCTTCGTTTGATGTGCAGGCGGGTGATGTGTTGGTCGCGTATGTCGGAGAGGAGAACGGGAATGGCAGTCCATCGTATTCCATCTCAGGCGGAAGTTTGAGCTGGAATGTGGAGCAGACGGAGATAGTCGATGTCAACTGGGCGACGGGTAAGATGTGGTCGGCGGTGGTGGACTCTGACAAATCTATGACTGTGACGTTTACCAAATCAGGTGGTACTGGGGGGCAGTATTGGGGCGGCAATGTCCTGACCTTTAGAGGAAGCTCGGGCATTGGTGCCTCGGCTAAGACCCATGTATCGGGTGGCGCACCTTCGCTAAGTATCGTCACTTCTGGATCGAACAGTGCTGTGGTGGTTTTCTCGATTGATTGGAACGTGGCTGATGGCTCTTCGCGCACATGGCGAGGTAATGTGGTGGAGCAGACCTACCACCTTCAATCGGGAAGGTACACCGTCTATGGGGGCTATGATCCCAATGTAGGAGCGCCGGGCTCAAAGACAATGGGACTTACGGCGCCGACCGGGCAAAAGTACACCACGCTGGCGGTGGAAGTAAAAGGGACGACGCCTTAGGTCCCTGCGTTGAAATCACGCAACCCGTTGAATTTCGAAAAGTCGATTTTTTCGACACGTCCATCCTTTTGAACTAAGACATCGACGAACTGTTTGTCGAACACGAAATCTGTAGCCCCGTAAAAACAGTTGGCGAACACGTTTTGCGATACAGTTTCGTCGTGCCCGGTCATTGAAACCGCTAGGTCGATGTTCTTATCGGCGATATCTTGAGCCGAGAGTTGATAAAAGAGGCTGCTTTCGTCAATGATATGAAACACAGTCCATGAAAGAGCAAAAAACATGGTGGTGTTTCGGACAAGGGGGATGTCCACTTGCCTACGAATGAAAACCCCCTCGGACGATGTTTGCGAAACCAAAGCGACCACTCGTAGAGAGGCTTCGACGATTTGATTGCCGCGTAAGTTTGCCAGGCGAAACATCAAGCATCGCTGCCCGTTAAAGGTTGTAATAAGCGCTTTGTCCGAAAAAATCACTTTAGCCGTTGTTCGAGAAAACTTAGCAAAGGCTAAGCCGGTCAGAAGAGCCGTTGCCAAAACAGAAAGCATCGATTCAGCAATTGCTACCTCGTGACCGGAGGTGCTTTTGGGGACAAACATTCCGTAACCGACGGTTGAAAATGTTTGAACCGAAAAAGAAAAATGCTCAAACCAGCTTCCATCCGTGCCCTGCACTCCATCTGGGAGCAGATAATAGACAGTGCCGAAAATAAAATTAAACAGAATAAAAAAAACGCCGTAGCAGCCGAAGAATTTTCGCCACGACATGGTCATCACACGATGATAAATGTCGTTGAAGAGGGGGGACTGAACACCCACTTTGACAATTGAAGAAAACCGACTGGCCGCACTTTGCATGGAAGTATTGTGTCGTTTTAGGGCGGATTCTGACAACTAAAATGTTATGATATGAGCTCAACCGAAGAGTCTATTAATGGTGACAATGTTCTTACCAAGGGCTGGGGGTATTACGCTCGCTGCGTGCGGCATTAATCTCTTGTCTAAAAACAACAAACATCCGCAGGCGACCGATAAAGAGAAAAAAGCCACGTGATTCAGCGCCAAGGCAATGAGAATGTGAAAGCACACCATCGCTATTGCGACTGCATTCTTCCACCGGGTCCAAATCAGAAATGCGAAGGAGCCTTCTAGCAGAAGACTCGACCAAGTTAAAAGTTTTGAGACTCCAGGAACGGTAACGATCTCAGGATAGGGAAACTTCGACCAAAGTGGATTGATCAAAACATAATACATCGTATCGCCTGAAAGCCATGCGGGATCGGTCTTGATTTTACAGATGGTCGAGATGAGGTAAACAGCACAAATATGAAACTGAGGCATACGCCATCGCCAGGCCTCGGCCGATCCCTTGCCATCGAGGGGTAAAAACATCGAATAGAAAAACAACATGCGCATCACTGTCTGTTCCGCGTTGGACGAGATCACATTGCGAAAAAGAAAAATCGTGTGAAAAATCCAAAGCAAGGCCGCCATGGTTCGGGTCCATCGACCGGTTACAAAGAGGGCCGAAAAGAGCATCATCAAAAGCCACGGGATCCACACCGGCGTCACAGCGAATATCGGATCGAGAAAAGACCAGATCCAAACACCTCGACCGGAGAATTCGTGACCGTATCCGAGAATTCCGGAGGCTCCGTAGTCTCTGGTCCATGTGGGAATGGCCAACAAAAGCCATAGGATCGAGAGGGTACCAGCAGCCAGACGAAACGGGATCAGCTCGCGAGCCTGGATTTGATCAAAGAAAAATCGCTCGATCCACCGGTCCCAATTTTTCATAGGCAGGCCACCGATTCTTTAGATAAGAGAGCGTCGGAGTCGTCCACGGCTTGAAACGAGGAAATGTGGCGATCGCTCGGATACGAAAGGTCGCGAACGTAATGGCGAATCTCCACCTCTTGAAAACCAGATGGGCTGAGTGCCTTCATCTCATGGCAAAGATAACGGGCATACTGGGCCCGTGCCTCTGGGCGATCATACATATTGAGATGAAACTTGCCCGCCTTGTGATCAACAAGGTGTCTTTGAAACCAGCTCCTTTGCCCTGACAACTCGACTGGAAAAAGAACGGGGTCATGATTCTCATCAACGCCATAATACAAAAAGTAATCCATCCGACGTTGGGCGAAGGAGAACATCGAGTAGCTTTGATCGAGCCCAAGAAGGTAAGGATACCAGGAAAACGCCCAAGCCCAGTGGGATAGGTGCCGACTGGCGGGACGGCGCCCCTTATGAAGCGAATCGTGAACATCGACAAGAAGGTGAATATTGCTAAAGAGAAAAGCCGCCACGTTTAAACAAACGAATGCGACAATCAGCGGCTTTCGAATTTGGCTATACGTGCGTGAGAGAGCTTTCATCACCCAACCTAATGAATGCTCTCTTATTGTGACGGATTCTTATGAACTTGGGATCCGCCTCACGACTGCAGACTAGGGCAATCTAAACCTGCGACTAGCTAGAAGCTAGCCGAGACCGAGCCGTTGAACGCGTAGCGGGTGTCGAGCTGGATGTCATCTTTATTGAAAGACTCCTGCAGGACCGGGATCGAAAGCTCCAGGCCAAGAGTCTGGCTGGTCGACGTTTTATACTCCGTCTTCAACACGGCGCTGAGGTCGGCGGTCGCTTGCGATCCATGGTAGTACTGATGTCCGTCGCCTTTGACCTCGGGATCAAACGGCGAAGCGTAGTTGTTGAATCGCTCATAACTCTGACTTCGTCCGCGCACTCGGTCTCGATTAAAGTAATTGGCCTGCAGTCCTGCATTTAAGTATTTCAACGCCTGAACTTTTGAGGCCAGGGAGGCCCGCCACTCGTTACCCAGCGCCCAGTCTTCGCGGTTTCGGCCGAATCGCGCGGTGTACTGACCGCGAGCCGTGTGCGAAAACTTGCCGGCCGTGTAGACGTAAGTCAGTCCGGTGGTTAGATCCGGTGTGCCTGTGCCGAGCTGCATGTTGTAAGACGCCCCTTGGGTCGGAGAAGAATTGAAGTGGGAATCCACTTTTCCCGTTGGCATCGACAAACCAATATCCACCAAACTCACGGAGCCCCCGCGGATCCAAAATGGGTGAAGGGCCATCAGTTTCACGTCACTTAATCCTTCGGAGGTGTCCTTGGTCTTAAGATTCATGCCCTTCGAAGTGGGTTCATAAATGGTTTCGACTTCGTTGCGCAAATAGGGCGCAAAGGCATACACCGTCCACAGGGGACTTGGCTGATAAGAAAGCGTAAAGAGATGCATTGCAACAGAGGCGTCGCCAAATTTGTAGATGCCTGTGTTGGCGGTCGAAGTGCCTTCAAATGAATAATAGGCGTAATTGTAGCCAAGACTCCACTTGGAGGGTTTAGGAGCTTCTGCCTTTTGCGATAGGCTTCCATCGGCAGCATAGGCGTGCAAGCTAAACAGAGCGGCGAGAATCAACGACATAAGAACACCTTTGGTGGGAATTTGAGGCGAACCTAGCGGCTTTTTAAGATCATCACAACAGGAAAATCAATGTGGAAGAGGGTTTCCTTGGCCAAACCATTTTTGAATATAGGTTCGGTCGTCATCGGTCAGGTTGGCAAAAGGCCCCCTGTCTAAAAAGCGCCGCATATTGAGAATCTTGGTCTTATCCCGGCGTCGAAGTATATACTCGACAAATGAAAACACTCGAATAAAGGGCAGTCCCCGCCGGGCGAGAGAAATCTGATCAAAAAGGTGGTGAAACAGGCATCCACCTAGAGCCCACAAAAATCCGTGATGCCAGAAACCAGCGGTCACAAGCAGAGCGTAAAACTCAAGCGTGTGAAAAATATTAAGCCCAAGCCAGTGGCCATTAATGTTGCGATCCAAAATATTGTAGTACTTAAAAAAACCGCGCGGATCGAGAGATCCGGTATCGATATAAAATTCTAAAATATGATCCACGTCGATCAAGACAATGGGGGCCGCGAAGTAAGCGGCTTCCCAACCGAGTACGGGATAAAGGGCTCCAAAGGAAACTGCTGATTGAATAATGTGGGTCTGGGGAGAGCTCAAAGGTGCCTCCAAAAAGAACGGTGTACAGGATAAATTGAACGCTGTCAGTCAAACGAATCAAAATGTGACCACTATCAGGGCAGTCACAATTCGAATGTAACCACTTGAAATTACTACGACAAAATATACGGCCTCATCTGGATTCGGAGAATGGCCGTAGAGCTAAACATGAAAACCAAATCTGGCAGTCGAAAACCGTGCATATTGTTGGTCGATGATGAAGCCGAACTCCTGGACGTTACAAAAGAGGCCATTGAACCTTATTTTGACCAGGTCCTTACCGCGAATGGAGTGCCCCAAGCCCTCCAAATCCTAAGAGAAAGATCGGGCGAGATTGATATTGTCGTCAGTGACTTTAAGATGCCAAGGCAAGATGGATTGGTTCTTCGAAATGTCATTTTGGGAGAGTATCCGCAAATTCAATTTGTCATGTTAACGGCCTATGGTGAGGACGCCCGAATTCGCGACGCCCAGTCTATTGGGAATTTTCCAGTGATTGACAAGCCATCCCGTCCAGATGTTCTGGTGGATCGTCTTCAGCAGGTGTTTCTGGCTCCAAGCCTTGGCTCTTCGAAGGAGCAAGCCTACTTGGAATCCCTGGGAGATGAAGAGGAACGAGCTGAATTTTTAGAGCTCGATCGGCATGAACAAAGTCGTAAAATTCGCAAATTCTCAATGCGCAACCGAATCAAAATTCAAAAATCCAGTGGTTCTAAGAAAAGGCGCGCGAAAAAAGCGGCAGCTTAAGCCGCCTTTGTTCCGGTCTTTTTATCGGGTAGAAGGTAGCGGACCAAGGCGGTCTCATCGACAAGAGATATAGAGCCTGATTTGACTTGAATGATTTTAAGCTTTTGCAGCTCTGCAAAGGCGCGCGAAACAGTTTCGGGTCTGGAACCTAGAAACAGGGCCCATTCTTCCCGTGAAAGCACTTTGGTGACGGTCGTTAAACCTCCATACAAATAGCCACGCTCTTTAAAGTCTTTTTGTAGAGCCCGCGCCAAAAGCCTGGTGACGTTGAATCCGCCGGAGTGGGCTAGGCCCTCACGAAGGTTGTTTACATAGAGCCCGACAAAGAACATGTATCTTTTTAAGAAATGGGAGTCCTGGCTCATGAGTTCGCGGATCACTGTCTCATCGATTTCACAAATTTCTGAATCACAGGCGGCTTCCACTTTAAGATGAAAGTCGGTCAAGTCAAACTGACCTAAACCACCGAAGAAAGAACCTCTATATAAGAGTTCCAAGGACACATTTTCCTCATGCTCCGATCTCAATTTGATCATGCCACTTTTTACCAGGAATAAGCTATTTAAATGTTGTTTAGGAACTTTTAACGATTCATCTTTTTTTAGAATTAAGGTGCGCTTGGCCTCTTGAATGGTCTCTAGAGAGTGATCTGTTTCGTGACAGAGTCGGGCGATTCCCGTGACCCGGCATTCCCGACAATCGTTCTTCTTTTGAGACGGAACAGAATCAGCAGCCGTTTTTTTCATTTCTAGTCCTTATTTATCGGAGGCTTTTTCAGCGGCAAGAGATGCCTTCCCAAATTAATTCGTACTTAATTGAATCAACCAAAAACCGAGACAATGTGCTCAAAATCACATCAAGTCGCTAAGTCCAGACTGGGCCTTATGAAAATTTTGTCCTCTCTTTTTTTAAAGCCAAATGACGTTGGATGGCTTGATGGCACAATTAATTGATCAAGAACTCTTGGACTGTTTTGTTATTGAGGCTTCAGACGCCTTAATCAATTGGGAAAAGATTTGTCTCTCCACGGGGCCTTCCAACGTGGTGGAAAGCTTGGATGCTATCTTTCGCGTGGCTCATAATCTTAAGGGCTCTTCACGTAGCATCGGCCTAGAAGAGTTTGGTCAGTTCATCCACAAAGTCGAAGATTATATCGGCCAGCTCAAAACGGATCCGAGTTTGGTCAACGAGAATGTGATTCGCCGCTTGCTCCAGGCCCAGTCTTTCATAATGGACTGGCTCACAGGTGTTCAAGGCAATCCAACTTTGGTGCCGGATTATGAACCCGTATTAAAGTTACTCACCGGTGAAGGCGGGGGTTCAGCAGAGAGTCACGCGCCCCTTCCTACTGCTGGTTTGGAAGTGAAACGGCAAGAGGCGGCACCAAAAGCAAACGCCCTAAATGAAACGATTCGAGTTAAATCACAAAAGTTGGATCAACTGATTCAAGTGATTGGGGAGCTTGGAATTCAGCAGGCGATCACCAGTCATTGCGTAAAAATGGGACTCACTCACACTTCCGACTTTTTGAAATCACTGAATATGGTTTCGAAAATGGCCAAAGAAATCCAAGCTCAGTCCATTGCACTTAGAATGATCGAGCTTCAAGGCCTCTTTCAGCGATTAGAACGCACGGGTCGCGAGTTGGCGGGTGAATTGAATAAGAAAGTGGAATTTCAAATCGAAGGGGCGGAGCTCGAGCTGGATAAGATTGTAATTGAAACGATCACGGAGCCCCTGATTCATATTATTCGAAATGCACTGGATCACGGCATTGAGCCAGCTGAGCTTCGGGCCGATTCAAGTAAGTCGCCCGTGGCTTTGGTGAAGCTATCGGCTCGGAAGGACACTGACTCGGTGATCATCACGATCAAGGACGATGGCAAAGGAATTGATCCTCAAAAAATCTTAGCGAAGGCTGTGGAAAATGGACTGGTCCGGCCTGAGTCCAAGCTGACGGATGCCGACTGTCTGCAACTGATATTTATGCCGGGCTTTTCCACGGCTGAAAAAGTAACCTCAGTCAGCGGCCGGGGAGTGGGGATGGATGTTGTTCGGCAAGCCATTGATTCGGTTCGAGGCCGCGTCGAAATCCAAAGTGAAGTGGGTAAGGGTTCGTCTTTTGTCATAAACATCCCCACTTCAATGAACATTATAGACGCCATCGTAGTTGAGGTGAGGGGAGAGAAGTATGTAATCCCTCTCAATAACATTCTTGAGGTGATTGACCTGTCGGCCAACGAAGTTAAGTCCGAGTCCGAAGAAGACGCCGATGTTCTAAAGTTGCGGGACCAACTTATTCCCCTAGAAAAACTAGATGCCTATTTACAGATGCGAAGCACCGAGCTCCAGCCGAAGAGTTCACAAGGGGATCATCGACCCGCGATTATTTCGAGTTCGAAACGAGGACCGGTGGCGTTCCGCGTGGACCGGGTGATCGGTCAGCAAAGAGTTATTGTTAAGCCGTTGATGGGACGGGAGAGTTATCCGGCCCAGGTCTCTGGCACCACTGTATTGAGTGATGGAAAGCCTGGTTTTATTGTTTCACTTAGTTCATTAGCAGATGCGATTTCTGCTGAAAATTTCAGTGCGTAAGGAGGTAAAGGATGAGTGAAGTGATCGCACAGTCCACGTCCGTGGAAGAAAAGGCTCAGTACAAGTATCTGATCTTTCGTGTCGGGAGTCAGTTTTTTGGTTCTCCACTTGAGGAAATCACCGAGGTTGTGGAGCCCTTCGAAATCACCCCAAGTCCCAATAGTCCCAAGGAGTTTCTTGGGATGATCAACTTGCGCGGTGAAATCATAAGTGTGATCGATCTTCGTGTGGTGCTTGGTCAGAAAGTCGAGAGATCACCCAAGATGTTGATGATTATCATTGGGACAGAAAATGGCAAGACCGCGATTTTGGTAGATGAACTGGTCGAGGTTCACGATTTTGTCGCGGCTGATATTGATTCCAATCCAAATTTAAAATCAAGCATTCCCAAAGACAGTTTGATTGCGGTTGGAAAGTACAGATCTAAGGTTGTGTATTTGGTTCGTTTAGAAGTTTTACTTGGACACGGAATAAATCGGGAGGTTGTATGAGTTTCCGTACAAAGATTTTAGGATTTGTGGCACTAGGTTGTGTCTTTTGCACGGCCGCGGCGGTCTATGTAGCCCGCCTGCGCCTGCACGACGAAATGACAAACACGTTGATTGGAAAAAGTCAGGCGATTTTGACCCGACTGGAAGCTTCGCGGCGCTTTGTCGCGAATCAGGGCTTGCTCAAGCAAACGATCGAAGACACGGTTCGAAGATTTCCAAATGGCAATATCAATGATGAATACAAACATCGAATATTAAATGTGGTGCCCATCTATGCCTCTCTTAAGATCGGTTTGGACGACGCCAAGAAAGACAACTACGTCTTTCGGGTGGCCGCCAAGGAAGCTCGTCGAAAAGAAAATGAAGCCGAAGGCATTGAGGCCGAGTTTCTCGACCAGTTTGAGGCCGATACATCTCTTAAAGAACTGATTCATCACGATGAAGCCAACGAGGCCATATGGGTGATGAGACCGGTGCATCTTTCAGAAAAAGACGGATGCCTCAATTGTCATGGCAATCCTTCGACCAGTCCCTATCGAAATGGTAAAGACGTATTGGGCTTTCCGATGGAAAACTGGAAGGATGGCCATCTTCATGGAATGTTCATTATTAAGTCGAGCACCAAGCCGGTTCAAGCGGCGGTGATGGCCTCTTCGAAGAACATTTCGTATTGGGCCGGTGGAATTCTAGCGGCGGCCCTGGCCGTGGTTTTCCTACTGCTCCGCCGACCGATTGGAATCTTGGACGACATTACCAAGCGTATGAAGCAATCTGCGGATCAAGGACTTGTTTCCAGCGAAAAGTTAGGCGGCGCGGCCCAGTCTGTTGCCTCTGCAACGAATGAGCAAGCGGCTGGAATCCAAGAGACTATGGCTTCAATGTCTGAGATGAACAGTATGATCCACAGGACCTTGGATTTAGCCAAGCAGACGCAAGACCTCGCGACGGATTTGGGAAGTCGATCTAAGAATGGGACTGAGGTCATGCAGGGCATGGTCACCTCGATGGAGTCTATCAAGCAATCGAACGAAGATTTAAAGAAGATGGTTCAAATCATCAATGATATCTCGATCAAGACCAACGTGATCAATGAGATCGTCTTTAAGACCCAGCTTCTCTCTGTTAACGCTTCGATTGAAGCGGCCCGCGCCGGTCAACATGGCAAAGGGTTTGCGGTTGTGGCGGAGGAAGTGGGAAATCTGGCTCAGGTCAGTGGCAAAGCCGCTGAAGAAATTCGCGACATGCTGACGAAGAGTCAGAATCACGTGCAAGAGGTGGTCGAAGTCACTAACAATCGCGTCAGTGAGGGTGAGCGAGTCACGCAAGAAGCGATGAAGTCCTTTGTCGAGATTTCCGATGGTATTACTCGAATTCAGAGCTACTCACAGAGCGTGGGTGAGGCCACCAATCAGCAACAAGATGGAATTAGTCAGATCACTGCGGCGATGACCCAGATGGACAAGGCCTCTCAGCAAAACAGTGAGATGGCGAATGAAGTCAGTCTCTTGTCCAGCAACATGGTCGAGCAGAGTCAGGAGTTGTTGCGCTTGGGCCATGAGACCGAGTCCATCGTTTACGGTAAGGAGCTAAGCCCGGCCGAGCGCCAATCCGAACCAACAGTCGCGGAGCGGTCTCCAAAGCCCAAGTCTTCGCCTGGAAAGTCGGCTAAGGTGCTGGACTTTGCTTCATTGAAGAAGAAGATGAAGAAGTCTGGTACTCCCAAAGCGCCTCCGGTCGTCATTGAAAATGGACATATGGAGGCGGATGACGAAGACTTCCGTCCGGCGGCCTAATCATGCAAGCGAGCTCTTGGACCCTCATTTATGATCTGGCCGAGCACTTAACCGGCCAGATCTATACTCCTCAGCAAAAAGACGGACTTCTAAGAAACAACTACCGCCGTCGATTCCGTCAGCTTGGATTTGAGAGGCCCGAAGAGTATTTGACCTACTTGCACGAAAATGAAGACGAATGGAGTCAGTTCATCTCCCTTTCGACGATTCATACAACAAGTTGGTTCAGGGAAGAACCCCATTTCCAGTTCCTAAGGCGGCAACTTGAAACTTGCGCTCCCAATCTCCGTGGCCCCTTTCGAGTTTTAGTTGCGGCCTGCTCAACCGGGCAGGAGGCCTACTCCTTGGGCCTCCTGCTCGAAGAGTTTCGGTTCACGCACCCGACTTTTGATTATCGAATCGAAGCTTTTGATATTGACCCCGTTTCGGTCATGGCCGCGGAGCGGGCGGTTTATCGTCGAAACGGATTTCCTGAGCCCTATTGGGCTAAGTATAAACGTATGCTGCTGGAGGGGCGAAACCGCGCGGAGGGTTTCTTTTCATTCAGCCCGGAGATTCGCAAGCGCATGATGTTTAGAGTGGGAGACATATGTGATTTACCCAAGTTCGACGATGGCTTTGATTGGATTATGTGTCGAAATGTTTTGATCTACTTTGATATGGAGCGAGTTCCAGCGATCGCCCGTGGGTTGGCGGGACACTTAAGGGCGGGTGGGCAACTATGCATTGGTCATAGCGAGTCCTTCGATGCCCACTCAGTTGGCCTTCGACTAATTACGAATTCGATTTACAGCCCCATCGATGGAAAAGACAAGACTCCGGTATCAGCCCCTGGGCCGGCCCC
>JBFWON010000110.1:0-13635 GCA_050250515.1 Bdellovibrionales bacterium
CTCTCCGGAGTATGCGGTCCTGGCCGGCGATTATCTTTTGGCACGGGTGATGGTCAATCTCTCGCACTATGGAAATCTTCGACTGATTCAGTACACGACGGAAATCATCTCTGACTTGTTAGAGGGTGAATGGATTCAAGATTCACTTATGCAGGATTGGAATGTGCAGCTGAATCAATTGGATCAAGTTCATGATTTGAAGACGGCAAGCCTGTTTAAGTGGTGTTTGCGCGCGCCCTTTATGGCTATGGAGCGGGATGAAGGGGATTTGCACCAAACTCTAGATGAGATGGGTACTCTCCTGGGCCTTCTTTTTCAGCGCGGGGATGACTTACTCGACTTTGATGTACGCAATGAAGAGGGCAAGGCCCTGCTGGGTGATTTGAAGTCCGGTTATTTGAACTCCTTCGCTGCTTTTTTGTCCCGCGACTTTTCTGAAGATCAAAAGGCCAAGCTTCGTGCTTGTGAAACGCTGGGTGCGGTCAAGGTCCTCGTCGGCGAGACTCGCTTCAGCGATTTGGTGATGGAATTTGATGATCTCAATGCCGAAGTCATTGACCTGTTCGAGCACAAAGCTCGCTCGTTAGAAGAATTCTTACGCGTCGAGGAGCGAGGTCTAATCCCGGATCTCACTGGCTTGCCGAGCCTGCTCTATTACCGGCGGAATAAATGAGCCCTGAGTATGTGACCCTCTCCCGCGGGGATGCGGACTTCGAGCCTTATCTGCTCGGGACCTTTGCTTCGGAGCGCCGGGCTTTACCGGTAGAAACGTTTCAGGGCCCCAGCAATAGCGAACGGGTCACCTTTCGAGTGGTGTCCTTAGAAAAATTAGAAATTCCGGCCTGGTGGCGGGTCTATTGGCGGGCTTCCCGTCCCGAACTGGCTTTGCTCTCAATGGGACCGGCTATGGCCGCGTGGCTCAATCACTACGGATCGATCAGCGAGTGGAGTGAATGGCCATCTTGGTTTGCCCTGCTGGGGATTTTCTTTTTGCAAACGGCCGTTCTTCTTTTTATCGACTACCAAGATCATATGCAGGGTGCTGATCGCGTCAACCGCCGGCGTGGCCCGCGAGTGATCCAGAAAGGCTGGGTTACGGCGGTGGCCGTGCGCCGCTATGCTTGGATCAATGCGGGAGTGGCCCTCGCGTTTGGACTGCCGGCCTTATCCATGGCGCCCTTCGAACTCGCCGTCCTTTGTGCCATTTCGGCGGTCGCCATCTTAGCCGTGACCTCGCGTTGGACCCGGCGCTGGGGCTTAAGTGATTTGGGTTTCTTTGCGCTTTTTGGTCCCCTCTTAACGACGGGGGTGGCGCTGGCCAGCTTCGCTGAGTTCACGAGTTCCGATTTACTTCTGGGTGGAGTTTTCGGGGCCACCGCACTTTGGGTGTTTCATGTTCGACAGTTTGAGTTTTTGTTTCGCTCGAAGGCTGAAAATTTTCGCACGTTTTTATTTTTCTTCCCCTTTGATCGGGCCAAACGGTGGGTGATTGGAGAAACGGCCCTAGTCGCTCTGTTGCAAGTGGGCGTGGCCATGAATTTACGCGTGCCGATTGAAATGCTAGCCATGGTGGTTCCCGTCTGCGCGCCCATGGCATGGACCGCGTATCGCTTGAGCCAAGCGATCTCCCCCTTATCTTCTTCTCTCCTCTCACTCTCGCGATACGCTCTTGCCGCCCAAGCGGCGTGGGCTTGTTGGTGGGTGTTTAGCTTGGGACTTCAGTGGCTGTAGAGTTTTTAGAATTGAGATCGCGCTCAATGTCCGCACGAGCGGAAGAGTTGGCAGATCGTTTAGGTCTTTCTATTTCCCACCACACCGATAAAATTCAGGCTCCGCTCGGCGAGGATTCGCTGAAGCTCGTCTTAGATGAAAATGGCCTCGCTCTTGGTTTTGTGAATGAAAAGCGTGGGAAACCCATGCGTGCGGAATTTGAATATCCGGGACGAGCGCTGGGAAAATCGCAAATTTTTCGTCGAGCCATTGGGAATTTGGCCGCCGACACTTGGGTTTGTGATGCCACGGTGGGATGGGGCGGGGACTTTGCAAGACTTTTAAGTTGCGGCTGGCGAGTCTTAGGTTTTGAAAGATCACCGATTATGGTGGAGCTCATTCAAGATGGTTTGGAGCGCGCGCGTGTTCCGAAGGATCGCTATCAATTGGTTCCAGCCAGTGTGTCGGATTGGTCAGGTGAAATCCCCAGCGTGATCTACCTGGATCCCATGTTCGACAAGCCAAAGAAGAGCTCGAAAAGTCCCAAGGGGATGCAGCTTTTGCAAGCGTTGGTCGGAGATGGCGAAGTTGATAACACTTTGCTCGACACCTCCCTAAAGATCGCAAGGGATCGGGTCGTCATCAAAAGACCGCTTAAGGCGAAGACGGGGGAGCCAGCGCCCTCTTTTACATTGCCTGGCCAGAGTGTTCGTTACGATGTGTGGGTGAAGTCTTAGTCTGGCCTTTGGTCGTGGATGACAATGAAGTGGGCTCCCATCACAATTTGGCTTGGAGGTGCTTCATGTTCTTAGTCCTCTTACTCACTTCATGGTCTGCCTTTGCCTGTCCTAAATTTTTTCACCCGATCGATCCAACGGGAACTGCATTTGCGGGCACTCCCATTAAATTCAATGAAAACGAATGGGGCCCTCAATTGGATGGATTGAAATTCAAAGTGGAAGGTAAGGAAACCACTTCTATATTTTATAGTTCTACCAAAAAACGTTGGTGTGGTGTGGTGAAGATGGCCGGTGAAGTGGGCGGAACCTTTGACTGCAATTTTCTACACACCAACAAAGCAGGAATTCTAGGAAGTGGCCAGATGATCGAGGTCTCAGCCCCGTCAGGCAAAGTTTTGGGCTATGCGATTCATACCGACAATCAGGGGACGCTGACTATTTTTTCAATCGATCCATCTAAGTCATTGGATCCCAAATCTCCCAGCAGGAGCGTCGATCGAAAACAAGCCCAACTGGTGCTAAGCCCTAAGGTGGACGTCGGCCAAGGGAATGAGCGCACGGTCGGTTTGGAAGTGAGCACCTATGACGTGATTCATGATCAAACTATGGGCCGCGCGACCCATTCGATTACGGGCGAATTACGTCCGAGCGGTGAGCTGGTTCGCCGAGTGGTTCGGGAGGCCGGGCCTCCCGCACCGAAGTCCCCGCTGGAAACCATTTCGTTGGCGGGGAGTGATTACCAGGGACCATCCCGTTGTGGCTTCGGCACAGTGGGGAAGCTGTCCAATTCTGCGAGCGGCCGCAAAAGCGATAGCGACGGCGCAACCAGTAAGTAGGGTTGTACGAGGGAGGCAAGTGCCTTGATTACTCGATTGAGTTTACTGCTATTTTCCACAATGATTTGTCTTTATTTTTGCCGAATGGAAGAGGCCATCGCCGGTGACGACTGTAGCTCTATCAATTTGAAGAAAACGCTAGGTCCGGTCAGAAACCAGCAAGATTTGAGTTGGTGTTACGCGTTCACCGCTGCCGACGTTTTGTCCCAAGCTATGCGACAAGAGCGCTCCACCATGGTCGGACTAAGCCAGGATGGTTTCAAGAAAGTTGATGTTTCGGCCATTCAAATGGCCCACGAGTTCCAGGCCAATCGCACCACTAAATCTCTGGCGGATTCACAGAGCGCAGGGGGGTACGTAAACGAAACTTTGAACGCGGCGATCAACACTGGCCGAGTTTGTACGGAGGAAGAAATTCCTTCTCATGGTGGGAAGAAAAATACTGTATTGGGGAAAGTCGGCAATGTTGTCGAAAAAAATTCAGTAAATCTAATTTGGGACACGCCGTTAAATCGTCAAGCCCGAGATTTTTCCAGACTCGCTTGGGGCCGAATAAGTTCGGAATTGGAGATGCGCGAATCTTGCCGCCCGGCATCTGTTTCACTCCGGGCGGTTTCGATTCATGACCGAAAAAGAGGATTCGACAAAAGCGGAAAAAAAGTCGGTTCGGCATGGAGTGATCCGGTTTCCAACCAGCGTTTTCAGATGGCTCTTGATCAAGCGCTCGAGCAAGGAAGAATCGCGGGAATCAGTTACGCAGCTAATTTCCTACAGAATGTGGAAGGCCATTCATATCATGCGAGCTCCATTATCGGCCGGAAGAAAATGAGCGGAAAATGTTTCTATCTTCTAAGAAATTCCTGGGGACTGAATTGTAGCTTGTACGCTGAGCCGTACAAGAGTCAGTGCCGATCAGGCGAAATATGGGTCGAAAGAGATGTCTTGCTTCAGAATATAACGGACGTGGACTACATTCCGGCCAGCAAACGGCCTGACGCTAAACCCGCGCTGCCCCCAGATCCAACTCTAATCCGTTAAGATCAACCCTCGTAGACTCGAAAGTTGCCAAATGCGCGGTTTTCAGGGTTGTGATAGAACCGGGTCGATCAACTCAAAGGACTTTGACTGAAAGGAAAATGATATGAAAGCGCTAATTATTGTGCTCACACTCTTTAGCTCCTTGGCTTTTGCAAAGGATAAGCGAAAGCTTATGTCCGCTCTTGAAGACATTCAGGTTGCCCGTCAACATTTGGACCGGGCTGAGATGACCATTTATGAACTCCTGACAAGCGAGTCAGACATGGTTGTTTGCACTTACCGCACGACGGGAAGTTGGAAAGGTGAATTTACCGGCGAAGGTGCCACAGAAAATGAAGCGCGAAATGCTCTTGTGGATGACTGCATGGCCAAATATCCGGGACCGAAAGAGATTGTATGTCGCGATCTTAGGGGTGCCTCTGCTGTACGCTGTCGCTAACAAGGCTCTCGAATCCAATCCAGGCTTGGTCTCGAGTTCGGCGCCTAGTGCAGCATATCCGTGGGCTGGCGCTGTGGTGGCGTCGGCTGGGCCTCGAGCTCGAGCCAGGCCTGCTGAATTTCGGAAGGTGCATGCGTGCGCTCGACAAAAGAAAAGTAGCGCTTAAGATCACTCAACGCTTCTCGCGTAAAGCCAAGGCGCTGGCGAAGCAACGCTCTTTGCCCCAGTATGACTGTGTTGCCTTCATCCAATTGCAAAATCATATCGTAAACTAAGTGCAATTGATTGAGATGCTGATCGCGCTCAAAGGCCTGTTTTAGAAGTTCCAAATACTGCTGCATCAACTGCCGGGCCGACCAGACTTCTAAATTGGAAGCGGATTTATTTAAAATATGAATCAAGTCTTCATCCGTTAGCGCGCGGCCAGCACTGTAAAGATCGAGATAAATGGTTTTACCCGAACGGACCCACTTCAATAAAAAGTGATGACGGGCCTGAATCAGGGCCAACGGCAAATCCAGAAGTTGAGCCAGATGCAAAATCAAAAACACGACGGGCAAAGGATGACCCTGCTTTTGTTCCAACACGTTTTTGATCAAAACGTCCCGGCCCATGATTTCGCCGGCCCGGTTCGAGGTGATGTGATAATTCTTGTCTTCGAAAATCAGACGGCGAAGAGTTTCCCACCGGTCAGCCTCACTCATGGCTTCGCAAGCCTTGAGGACCTCAAAACCTAAAAATTGAACCTGTCGAAAGCAGGATTCCACATTGTCTTTGGGCCAAAGAATCGAATTGATTCCGATGCAGAGAGGCACCATGGATCCGAAGTCCTCATTGCGGAGCAATTTCAGTTCCAGAACCAGCTTCTCCCAGGTGAAGCGAGTCTCCAACGTCATACAAAGTCAGTTAAACAGAGTCTGAATTTTCTTCAACCGAGTAGCAGTGCGTCGAGTTGACATTGGTAGTCGAGCCCACCAACATAGGATCATGTCTACCCCCACAGAAGAGAAGTTGGTCGCCCGAGTCGCCGAATTGGAAGTGGAGCTCAAGGAGCGCGAAGCCGACTTGAAGCGTTTTCGTGACGAATTGACCAAGGCCAATTCTCAACTGGAATCGCTGGTCGCCCGGCTGGAGACAGAACTGAAGTTGGCCCACGCCATTCAGAAAATTCTGGTTCCCACGGAGTTTCCCCACATTGCCGGCTTTGAATTTTCGACCAAATTCGTCCCTAGCCTAAAGACGGGAGGCGACTACTTCGACATCTTTGAGCACGACGACCGTTTGCGCTTTGGCATCATTGTGTCGAGTAGCAGCGGCCACAGCATGTCGGCTTTAATGTTAAGCGTTCTCTTGCGAATGACGGGGCAGATCGAGGCCCGCCGGGGTTCGGACCCGCATGAAGTCATGACGGAAATGTTGGACCAAATGCATCCCCATTTGGGCGAAGGAGATTCGGCCGACATTTTTTACGTTTTGGTCGATCGGCGTAGCTTTGAAATGCGCTACATCAAGATGGGAAGTGTAATTGCTCTACACCAGAGTTTTTTGACCGGCGAAGTCCAGGCGCTGGACTCTGGCCTAGAGCCGTTGCAGAACTCCACCAAGGCTCCGACGGCATCGAAGTCAGTTTTTCTGAATCCTCGCGATCGCGTCCTCATTTGTACGCGCGGCATTGCGGAAGTTCGCAATGCGCAAGGCGAATACTATGGTCTCGAGCGGGTGACTCGCAGTTTCTTAGCTGGTCCCAAATCGGGAGTTCATGAACTGCGCAATCATTTGCTCTATGAGGCCGGGCAGTTTGCCCGTGCTGGTGAGCCTTTGCGCGACCAGACGATTGTCGTCTTAGAGGTCAAAGACAAGGTCATCAAGCTGGCCAAGAGCTAATATTTTCGCTAAGATTAGTATCGTTCTTCCCGAAAGGATTCCCTATGGCAGAAGTGTATGATGGTGCAGTAGATAAGGGCCTCGAAGGTGTGGTCGCTTGTACGACCGGTATTTCGTCGATCGTAGACGCGACCCTATGTTACCGGGGCTATACGATTGAAGATTTAGCGGCGCACTCCTGTTTTGAAGAAACGGTTTATCTTTTATGGGAGGATCGCCTGCCGAAGGCGGGTGAACTGGATGCCTTCAAAAAAGCTTTGGGCGACAACATGGATCTGTCGAACGAGCAGGTGAACATGCTTCGCCAACTGCCAGTGAAGGGTGTTCATCCGATGGCTTGGCTTCGAACCGCGGTTTCGATGATGGCCCTGTGGGATCCAGAATCCCAAAGCAACGATCCCGCCGCACAGAAGCGGGTGGCCTTGCGTTTGACGGCTAAAATGGGTTCGTTGGTGAGTTTGTTTGATCGCAATCGCAATGGGAAAGATTTCGTTAAACCTAAGCCGCAAAAAGGCCTTGCCTGGAACTTTTTGTATATGCTTAAGGGTGAAGAGCCCGACGCCTCCATGGCGAAAGACTTCGACACCTGTTTGATATTGCATGCGGATCATGAGTTGAACTGTTCGGCTTTCGCGTCGCGAGTGACGGCCTCTTCTCTAAGTGACATTTACTCGGCCATTACCAGCGCCATTTCGGCCCTTAAGGGACCTTTACACGGTGGAGCCAATGAGCAAGTGATGTTGATGTTAAAAGACATCGGCACCTTGGACGCGGCTAAAGCTTGGATCAAAGAAGCATTGGCTGGAAAACAAAAGGTCATGGGCTTTGGCCATCGCGTGTACAAGAATGGCGATCCCAGAGCGAAGATTCTTTCGCAGCTGAGCGAAAAATTGACGGCGCAAACCGGTCAGCCCAAGTGGTTTCAGATGTCCAAAGAGATCGACGATGTTATGCAGAAAGAAAAAGGTCTATTGCCCAATGTGGATTTTTATTCGGCCACGGTCTATTACAGCATGGGCATACCGATCGATATCTACACTCCTATTTTTGCCGTTTCCCGAGTGAGCGGCTGGTTGGCTCATGTTTTTGAACAGTACAGTAAAAATCGAATTTACCGTCCCCGCGGTCAGTGGACTGGGCGTGAGGGATTGAAGTGGACTGCGCCCGAAAAACGCTAGAGCTATAGGAAAACCTCGATGAAGATGCAGAGAACTCCGAATTCACTCAATCTGCAAATCACTGGATCTATAGGTGAGAATTCGCCCTTTTATACAGTCCCACTGGGGGGACTCAAGGAAATCGTTATGGACCTGGCGGGCGTGACCAGCATCAATTCTATTGGCATCAAAAACTGGATTCTTTGGACCCTTCGAATCCCTAAGGATTGCGAAGTGAAGTTGATCAACTGCCCCTTCGTGATCGCGACCCAGGCTAGTATGGTGGTTGGTTTCGCGCCTCCCAATATGAAACTTGAGTCCATTAATATGCCCTTTGTCTGTGAAACTTGCGGAGCTGAACAAATTTTGTTGGTGAACCGTGGTCGGGAGTACGAATACGCCAGCGGGGACACTCCGGCCAAGATCGCCCTGCCGGAGGGCTTGCCTTGCCCCAAGTGTAAAGATCAATTGATGGAGCCCGACTTCCTTTTAGAGAAAACCTTCAAGTTTCTATCAATGTAGGCCGCTGCCCCAGACTGAGACAAGCTGGTCACTAATTCGACAAAATCAAATTGATTCAATGGACTAAGGACCTGAACCGACAAGTATTATGACGGAGGTTCTGTCATGCAAAAGATTCTATTGAGCTGCAAGTCCGCTGATGACGCCCGCTTTCTTAAAAACTACTTAGAGACAGAATTGCCCTATCAGGTGATCGTCGCTTTTGGTGAGAGGGACGTTCAATCTGCCCTTAAGAATCGTAATATTCACTTGATGATGCTGCAGACCGGTCAATTGACCATGCAGGATATCACCTATGTCTTACAGGTTCGGACGGAGGGATTCTCCCACCCAATGATGGTGATTACAGATGGGATTGGTAACCTTCGTATTGAAGAGATTAGTGAAAAACAGCGCATCTATTTTTTGGAACGACCTTTTGAACTCAGAACCTTCAAGGGATTGGCCAGAAAGCTATTGGTTTCTAGATCCGTGTCTCAGCAGATTTATCGCCGCTATCGCACTAATATCACAGCTACACTAGAGACTTTTATTTCGGGTGAGAAGTACTACACCCATATGTTCAATCTTTCACGTGGTGGGGCTTACTTTGAACTCACTAAGAAGCCCACCGTGGGCGTGGGCGATTTGCTGCGATTGAAAGTTCATCTCGACGACATGGAACGCGATCATCATATCCATGGTCGCATCGTGTGGACCACTCACAAAGGCCACGCCGCCGGCGGTTACGGCCTTGGCATCAAATTTATGAAAGGCACCGACATCTATCGCAACTTGTTGGATAAGGTCTAATTGCCTTACGTGAGAATCTCGTGAATGGGATCGTACCAACGGGATTGATAGGGATGGCTGGTGTACGGCGCGTAGTAGCCGATGCCTTTTCCCGCCGGAGTGGCAAACGCGTATTGGGCGGGAGTCATCCCCATCAGTTGAGCAAATGTGATCAACAAGGTGTTGTACGGCAGGCCGTGTCCGCCTGAGCGAGGCATCGAGTAGTATCGACCCGCTTTGATTCGTCCGCCCATTGACCCGAATAGAATTTGCTGCGTGTCGAGAGAGTTGTGCCCCCCAACATCATCAACCAAACCTCCGCTGCCAAGCACACCCACGAGCATATTATCTAAGTAGGTACGGCCGTTGCTCGGATCAGGCTCCATCAAGGGCGAAAGAAAATGGTCCGCGATTTCGTCGCAGTAGGCTTTCCACAAGCCGGCCAAACAGGTGGCGGCCTTATCCTTGCCAAGATCTCCGTGGATGGAGTCATGTAGGTGTGATCCTCCAGTGACTTGCGCAATGGCTGGGATCCACTGAGGATCATTGGTGTCCAGCATCCAAACGCCCACCTGCGAAACTCCGCATTTAAATGCCGAGGCCAGTAACCTTAGCATGACCCGAAGGGTCCCAATATCGTTGTAGTTGATCTGTGCGTCCGTCGGCCGAGCGGGCTTTACGCATCCGTTTGAGACGGTCTGTGATTGAGAGTTCAACTTGCTTAGGTCAGAGATCAGTTGCATGTGTGAATTCAACGAATTCCTGTCTTCCGACGAAATTCGCCTGCTGTTGATGGCTTTTTGATAGGCTGGAAAAATGCGATCCAAAAGGCCGGCCTTCAACTGCTTCTCCCGGGACGGAACCACTGTCGTTTGCCCGCCTTCCGTGACCGAACCAAATAGGTCGTTGTAAAATTTTGTGAAGGCTGGATACTCCTGATATCGAAGATCCGAGACTTGTTGCAGAGAACCGTTCGCTGGGTCCTTGTAGGTGTACCAACCATCGCTGCCATCGTATATTCGGATGACCGAAGCGGCCGTTTTGACCGGGATCGCTGTTCGGCTAGTTTCTAAGATGGACTCTATCGTAGGGAAGGCATTCGCCTTGTATACGCCCGGAACTCTGGTGTCCATGTGTAGGTGATGTCCGCAGTGGGCGCTATCCGTGTCGAAGCTCGTGGTATAAGGTCCCGAAATGGCCGAAACCACATCAAGACCTCGAATGATCGTCATCTGATCAGACAGTCGAAGTGAATTCAACGTGGAATTGTTCCAAGTGGGGGACACTGCGGAAATTCCGGCCAAGCTCTTTAACATTCGCTCTTTGGCGCCGATCGAACCGACCGAGGTCGTTGCTACAGACGGAGCCAGCCAATTGCGGCCCACATCGCCATGGTCCATGCCAAATAGCATAATTTTGGGAGAGGGCGCCACTTGGCTCCATGCTTTGGGAGCCAGGCTCGCTAAGAATGGCAGAGCCAAATAGGATCCCGATTCAATCAGAAATTGTCGGCGCGTGCGACTGCAATTTATGACCATACTTACCCCCGATCCTAATAAGCCCAGATTTTAAAGCGACTTGATAAAATCAGACTCTTTAATACGCTACGGATACTTCCATTACCGCCTTGAGCGCCGTAGGCTTCAAACAAGGCCTCATTCATTTGACAATAATCAGCCGGTGTCGCGGAAACTTTTGCCTCATAAGTTTTAAGCTTTTGAACGAAACACATATAAGCTTTGTCGTCTTGTGCGAGACGATGAGTCAGTTCGATTGAGTTGTTGAGATGGAGCCCAGTTTGACTCAATTCATTCGTCGTAAAGTCACTTTGAATAGGCAAAGTCGCAAGCAGGGTCTGCCCGGAAGCATCATAAACCTTTTCGCTCGTGCGGACTCTACCTAGACTGTCGAAACTTTCGAAGGCGAAACCAAGTGGATTGATGCGAGAGTGGCAGGCAATGCAAGAGGTGTTTGGTTGTTGAGTTAGAAGGGCTGTTCTACTGCGAGTGGTGAGAGGGTTGTTGGGGTCAATATCGGGCAAATTCGTCGCCACGCCAGGTGGTGGCGAACCTGGATTGGCACAAAGGACAGCCTTCATGACTGCGACTCCTCTTTTGATTGGCGAGGGATACAAGCTGGAAGTCTTGGCCAGCATTGCGGCTCGATTGAGAAAGCCGGTGCGCTCCCGTGGGAGCGAAACGGGGCCTGGCTGACTGGTAACACCATAAAGATTGGCCAGAGAACTCGGTAGGTCACGAGAGTACGTAGATGTGAAGATTTCGGCGAGGGTCGCATTTCGATCCAGCACAAGATCGCTGAAGTAGTTGTCGAGTTCCTGGGTCATTTGCTCTTTCAGTCCGGTCACTTGAATTCCGTTTAGAATCGATTCCGAATAGGTAAACCCATTCTGACTATTGTCATAGGCCAAATTTTCACGGAATATGCGGGCGATCGTTTCACGAGCCGCCGATGTTGATAACAATCGATCAATTTGCTGACTTAAGATTTCAGGCTGTTCGAGACGACCGGAAGCCGCCAGATTCCGAAGCTCCGAATCGGGAGGAGATGAGGTTATGAAAAACGCCAATTTGTCGGCCAATTCAAAACTAGTCAAACGGACCAGAGTGCCTTGCGCAATTCCACGGTCATAGATTCTGTAAAGCGTGTCCGGCAACTGTAAAATTCCAGCAACTGTGACCTGAAGGAGTTCGACTTTGTTGAGAGAAGTGTCCCAGAACATAGTGGTGAGCTCCTGCGCTTCGATGTCCGTAACGGGGCGACGAAAGGCTCGAGCGCTGAACTCCTGCACGAACCTTTGTAGACAAGCCTGTGAAACAGTTGACTGGCTGAGGCACGTTCCAGTGTTAGGATACATCGCGAGCCCAGTGCTTGAGGACGCAATAAGTCCACCGACCCGAAAGGAGATTTCTAGAAAATCTTGCGCATAGGCGAGGCTCAGTCCGACGAATGGGCTTTCTACAGCGGCATGATTTTCGCCCGATAGAATGTCACTGTTCATGCCGGAGAATTTGTTGTTGAGGTCCGTATCTTCTTTTAGTGAAGTCGAGAAGTCATCAAGGAGGGAGTGGACGAGGTTTTTGAATTCGCGATTGGTCAGCCGTTTCATAGGAGTCTTCGACACTTGAGAAGGATCACAACGAAAGGATGGCTTGGCGCCAAAACTGAGGACCGGGCTTGATAGATCGGGGCCGAGGTCTGTGGAGCTCAAGCTCGATTTGACGGGGCGGGAGGATTTGAAGCCCCGTCCACATCCCACGCTGAGAATTAAAGTCACCCCGATTGCCAAAACTTTCGAATTCGTCATACCAACCACCCAAAGTCATTATTCCCGAGGTGAGTGGTACGCGATCGTGAAATATCCGGTTTCAACTGTCTCAGAATGATCCAACCAGAGTGACGCTGGGTACACTCATTACCTTAAAACGGTACGCTCAAGGGATGGGCCAGAAAGCTGTTGGTTTCTAGATCCGTGTCTCAATCGTGGGCGTGGGCGATTTGCTGCGATTGAAAGTTCATCTCGACGACATGGAACGCGATCATCATATCCATGGTCGTATCGTGTGGACCACCCACAAAGGCCACGCCGCCGGCGGTTACGGCCTTGGCATCAAATTTATGAAAGGCACTGACATCTATCGCAACTCGTTGGATAAGGTTTGATTGCCTTACGTGAGAATCTCGTGAATGGGATTGTACTGTTTTGACCTCAGTCTTTGAGCGCATCACCTTTCGTTCTTTCAATGGCCTGAAATTGCCTTCGGTCAAATATCCTTTGGCCTAGACCCCACCTTCGGATAATGTCCCCGTTGCAAGGGGAGGTCTAAATGAAACTCATCATGTCGATTTGCACGTTACTACATGGTTTATCGTGGGCGTCGACCAATGACGAAGTCTGCCTAAAAAAGCTTGAAAAATACGGCCTTGGATTGGCCCGACTGGAGCCTGAAGGCACGGACGTCGAATTCTGCGGAGACATTGTGGACAATTGCGTTCGACCTTTAGAACTTGTTGAGACCAGTCCGGATGGGACTAAGAAATTTGTCCTCACTCATGAATTCGGTGGTTCCTATCCAAACTTCAATGTCTTTTTCATTTCCATCGATCGCTACTGTCAAATCACGAAGATCGAAATCATGCGCCATTAAAAAACGAATCTAAGGGAGCCCTCACCGTCTGAGCATTCACTCGAGTGAGACTTAAAAAAGTTTGAAGGATTGGGCGAAGTAGCAGTGCGGGCAGCGAAGAGATTTTATAAGCGCGTAGTTTTTGACACAGGTAAATCGTTCTGACGGTTTCGATTTTGGAATGGGACAATGGTAACCTACGCCAAATCAAGATGCATTTGGGCTCACTCTATTGGGCTATGAGAGTGTACGCATTTGAAACCAAATGACGCGCCGACGGCCCAAAAAGTAGTCCGCTGAATTCAATATTCCAGTGCAACTCCTGGTAATTGAAAAACAGGCCACTCTTGGCCTAAAAACTCATTTACCACAACAAATTTTAAAGGAGTTGCA
>JBFWON010000111.1:0-13596 GCA_050250515.1 Bdellovibrionales bacterium
CATTTGATTCCCTACCTCACCGCCTTGGAAAACGTGGAACTACCCTTACGCCTTCTAGGCGAAAATAACTCAGCCGCGCGTTCGATTGTGCTATTGACCGCCCTCGGCCTTAAGGATCGCACCACGCATCTTTCTTCACAATTGAGTGGTGGTGAATGCCAGCGCGTGGCCGTAGCCCGTGCGCTTGTGCACAGCCCAAGGCTTTTGTTAGCGGATGAGCCCACCGGAAGCCTGGATCACAAAGCGGGGCAAGTGCTTCTGGACCTAATTATGGATCAGTTTCGACAGCGTTCACAGACGGCCATTATAGTGACTCATTCACTTGAGGTGGCAGGACGCTGCGACCGAGTTTTTCGACTGGCAGAGGGGCGGCTTTGGTCACATTCCAGCTCATCTTAAGCTCAGTCCGGCGGCAGGCCTGGCTCTACGGTCTTTGGATTGTCGCCCTGACCATGTCCGTGAGCGGGCTTATGATCATCGATATCTATCGTTCCAGTCTTTCCACTACACTGCGCGAGCAGGGAACTAAAATATTAACCGCCGACGTTTCTCTCTCCACGCGCCGAAAGCTGACGGAAACCGAAGTTTCCACTTTTAAAGCGGCCTTTCCGCCGGGCTCTCGTTTTGCCGCAATGACCGAAATGTTTGCCATGTCGTCTTCGGAAGAAGAGACCAGACTTTGCCTTCTGCGTTTCATCGATTCGGAGTACCCGCTAATGGGGCGCCTCAAGATTTCTGGTGTGGAATCGCACGGGCGCGACTTGAATGATGGAGAACAGGTTTGGGTCGCCCCCGATCTTTTGGCTCTTATGAATACGAAAGTCGGCGGCAAGCTGAAAATTGGACAGGTTGAGTTCGTGATCGCAGGGACGATAGATCAAGACTCTTCGCAAACGTTTCGAATTGGAAATATGGCGCCACGAGTGTACGTGCACGCTCGCCACCTGGCGGCCACGGGACTGGTACAATATGGATCGACCTTCACGGACGGGATCTACAGCGCGTGGAGCTCCCCCGTCGAAAATATTAAGACCAAGCTCGAGCAGCAATTGGAGGATCCAGCATTACAAATCACCGTCCCTGCGGACTTGGAGCAGGGATCTTTACGCGTTTTGACCCGCATGCTCGATTACCTAGGATTGGTCGGCCTTGTTACCTTAGCTCTTGGTTGGGTGGGCGTTTATTATCTCGGTCGTCGATGGTTATTGTCGGAACTTATGTCGGGCGGCGTGCTTAAAGCCCTCGGCCTCACCTCGCGTGATTTATTAACTCTTTGGCTCAGTAAACTGACCTTGATTTTGATTTTAGGAATGATCTTGGGCGGCGCGGTCGCGTGGATGGCATCACAACTCATCATCCCTTTGTTCAAAGGCGGCCTACCCGACGATTTTCACTTGGTTTGGACTTGGAATAGCACCGGGCTTTTGTTTTTGGTCGGTCCTTGTGTGGGTTGGCTGTTGATGCTCGACCCGATGGAGCGGGTGGCTCGTGCCAATCCCCTGCAATTGATCGCGAATATCTCTCCCCCACAAAAGTGGGGACGATTGGCTTTTTCACTCATCGCCATTCTTGGATTTTTAAGCGTAGCCCTAACCTACTTACAAGCAAGAAGTTGGAAGATCTCAGGCACCTTCTTAGGGGCCCTGCTGGGAAGCCTCTCTATCGTGGCCGTGACTGTATACCTTGGCCTTATGTGGCTCGGCCCAAAGCGGGAAAAAATGAGCGGATGGCTTTGGCCCATGGTCACTGCGCTGTGGACCCGGCGTGCGGGGGTCACAATTCTTCTGATCACGGTCAGCGCCCTGTCGAGCCTGCTGGCACTCCTTATCCCCCACTTAGAAAAGACAATCGTGGGCGAATTTCATCAACGGCCGGCGGAAGATCGACCCATTTTATTTTTATTTGATATTCAAGACGATCAACTAGAGCCACTTCTGGCGGACATGAAAGATCTGGACGTTCCCGTTTCACAAAAGTCCCCGTTCATTCGAGCTCGACTGGTCAAAGTGAATGGAAAATCTTTTGAACGAGGTGTGACTGGCAAGTGGTCGACGCGGGAAGAAGAAGTGGACGCCCGGATGCGAAACCGAGGTGTGAATTTGTCCTACCGAGCCAAGCTCGGACCGGCCGAGCGCTCCATCGCAGGTAAAGAATTTGAAGAACTGAGTTTGTCTCCACCCGAAGTTTCCATCGAACAGGGATATGCAGAAAGGCTTGGGCTTTCCCTGCAAGACTTACTGACCTTCGACATCCAAGGCGTGGAGATCGAAGGACGAATTGCGCAAGTGCGCGAGGTCGACTGGGACAGCTTTCAGCCCAATTTCTTTATGCAATTTCGCGATGGTGTGCTGAACGAGGCCCCCAAAACCTGGATCGTCACTTTGATGGCCCACAAAACGCTGACCCCACCTGAGATTCAACGTGGCCTTGCCAAGAAATTCCCCAATGTCACATCGCTCAATGTGAACGACACGATTTCGACCGTCCAGGCTTTGGTTCAACGCTTGGCCGGCGGATTAAAGATTGCAAGCCGACTGTCTTTGGCCCTCGGCATTTTTGTTTTTATCATGATTTTGTCCTTTCAACTTCTCTCCTCCGAGAGGGATTGGATTCAGCTGCGCCGTTTGGGATTCGGCTTCGGCGATTTATTGAAGTTGCAGTTTTCTGCCTATGCTTTAATGAGCCTGGCCGGATTGTTGCTCGGAGCCTTCTTAAGTCTCTCCGTCTGCTGGATCTTAGCCAGGTGGGCATTTGAATCCTATCCACGATTCGACTGGCCTAGTTTAGTCGTGATCTCCTGCCTAACGGCGGGGTTGAGCGCTCTGGCTTTAGCCTGGCTTTCGAGGTGGAGCTTCAAAAATTCGGCCTTTAAGTCCAGATTTGATGGCCTCTAGACTTATCCCCTGATTCGCACATTCATATAATGAATATGAAACTCAGCTCGAGGTGGCAAATGTCCAGATGGCTACGAATATTGGTGGCAGGATCGCTCTTGATTTCAAATCCTGCCTTTGCGACGAACGAAGACGAAGATAAAGACGAAGACAAAAACGACATCTCGCAAATCCTAGATAGCATGGGCTATCCCGAGTTGCAGGTGGTGCCGCGAGCTTCGGAACGTCTAAGAATGGAAGCCATTGCCGAACGAGGCAACTGGTACGTCAGCCATTGGCCGATCCAAGTTTCCGGCTTGGCCACTCTCTTTGTTGGCGCGACTTCGAGTTCGAATCGAAAAAAAGACATCACGAGTAAAGAGGAATCAGACGCCAACACCATCGCACTGGTCACACAGGCCGTGGGGGCCACGTGGTTGGTCGGAACCGTCTTGTTGGGAGCCCAGAAGCCCTATCGCGATGGAATGCGAAACATCTCTCGTCACAATGGGAAGGACGAACGATCGTTGCTTCTAAGAGAGCGCTTGGCCGAAGAAGCCTTGGAACGTCCCGCTCGCATCATGCGCGTTCTCGCCACGGTGTCGATGATCACCAACTTCAGCATGAACGTGGCCTCCGCCGTCTACGCGGATGACAAAGGGAAAATGTACGCAGGTCTCGGCGCGATCTTGGCCTTCTTGCCCTTGATGTTTCAAGATCCGACGATCGCTACCCACAATAAACATATCGAATACAAAAAGAAAATTTATGCGCCCCTCAAAGGCGCGTCTGTTCACTATGATCCCGAAAGTAAGACTCTAACCCCAATGACAAATCTCGTATGGCTGTTCTAATACGACTTGTCTTACTCCTTTCTTTGACGGCTTCAACTTCGTTCGCGAGTTACGACGAAGACATGCCTGAGGCCCGCCGGCAGGCCCTGAAGGAGCAAGAAGAAAAAAGCTGCAGCTCAACAACCGAGTACATCAAGACCTTGACCTTCTTGCGCGGGAATATGGATTTTGTGATCACGGAGACCGCCGCTCGACAGGTAGCGGACCGAGTCTCCAAGGGCTGTAACGGAGCTTCTGATCGATTCTCTAAGACCCTGGTGATGCTAAAGAAAATAGGCGTGTCGGATCGCAAAGCTCTGGAGATGGCTTTTGATTTCTCTAAGATGCCAGATTATGTCCTTAAGAATTTCTTAGAGATCTTCACCAAATCTTTTCTCGCCGAGTTTTTTGATTACGACTACAGCACGGCGATGGCGTTGGCCTTTGAGCTCTCCAAGAATTACAAGGGAGATGCGCGCCAGGTGCGCGAAGACTTTCTTGAGCTGGTCCGTTTTTGCAAAGATGGGCAGAATCTCGATCTCCCAACAAAGCTTTGCGCCGAATACACCGTCCGCCTAGCGCGTTTGAGTCAATACTACTCTTCGGGAGTGCGACAGCCGTTTTACAGGGTTTATCAGGCCCTGCGAGATCGAGAAGAATTCGGCCTCGACATTAAGACCGCGTTGGACCTGAGTTACAACGTCTTAACGGGTGGCCCCAAAGCCATCGACAACTTCTTCGCCGCCTTCGAATTTGCCACGAAGAAAGAGGGCCTTTCTTACACACAAGAAAAAGCTATGAAGTTCGCCTTGAAAATGGCCAAACGATCTTACGTTGGTAGCGAACCCGTCATCATCCCCGGATTCGAAACTCCTGTGAACCGGGCCATCGCCAGCGAAGAGCCCGTTGAAAAAGACGAAGCCAAGAAGAACGAAGTGGAAGATGTCGACGAAGAATTCAATGATAAGTAGGACAACCCATCAAAGGATTCGCGTCAGTGTCTTCAGGTTGTTTGGCCTCCTCCTTTGCGTCGGTTTTTCACTCAGTGTAGTCGGCCAGGAACTCCCCCCAAAACTAAAAGTGATTGAATTGGAATGGGAGCCCGTCCCCAAAGCCTCGAGCTATGAAGTTCGACTGATGCCGAAAAGTGGAAAGCCCCTCAAGTTTCGCACGAAAGAGAGTCGAGTTGTCGAAGGGGTGCCCGTCGGATCCTACAATTTGCAAGTGCGCACTTACTCAGAGGACGCAGACTATTATAGCCCCTGGAGCGATCCCTTACCGCTTGAAGTCGTCGAGCGTGAGATCACCCTACTCCAACCCGCCGATGAATCCGTCATCGAAGCCGGCGGGCCCAAAAAGCAAACTGTCGAATTTGTATGGGAACCGGTCAAAGGTGTGAAGGATTACACCTTAAAAGTTTGGAATGAGAAACGAGTCGATACCCCTTGGGTTTTCAAAACGAGAGCCACGAGCAAAAAGCTCGACATTCCTCCAGCCGAGATTTACTCCTGGCAGGTGCTGTTCGAAAGCGCCGGTGCCGTAAGCTATGCCCAGTCTCCCACGACCTTCAAATTCACCTTACTCGGTCACCGCCTGACCAAACCTGAAATCAACCCGCCTGAACTGCGCCCCGGTCGAGACCGCCTCAGCTGGAAGCCCTCTCCAGGCGCCGCGACTTATAAGGCGGTTGTTTACTACCACCACATCGACGAGACCGACAAAGACTGGAAGCCTTTTCATACTCTCGACGATAAAAAACTAGGTCTTATTTTTCCACGACTGAAACGTGGATTCTATAAGATCGAAGTTCAGGCTAAGGCGCCGAAACGGGCGGACTCAGAAGTCTCGACCCTGGAATTCTATTTAAAACCTTCGCAAGAAGAGCTTATGGCCGCTTTGCCAGGACTTCAGCCAATTGATTCAAATCCTCCGACAGCTCCGTGAAGTGATCACGATCCCTTAGATGTATTCGCGATGAAAAATCACCCGACATTAAGGCGGCTACGTGTTTTCGCACCTGTACAATTGGACCGTAAATTCGATGGGTGGTTCGAACGCCCAAAATCACCGCGATCACCATCAAGAACATCGAAATCACGGTGATGTTAAGTTCGACCGTGCCGACTTTGTCGAGCAGAGTAATGGTGATGTCCTCAGGCATCTGACTTTCGTTTAAGATCTTCTGAAGCGTGGCCTCCAGCGAATACAACAGATAAAGACACAGTAGCATTTGGAGAGTGATTCCGCCGCCGATAAAGTAAAAGGCAAAGCGCAGCTGGTACTGTGGCTCAATGAGCCACTGTTTTCTTGAGTGTTTTGCGCCGGACTGGGTCTCTTCCATACCTAGTGAATAGGGTGAGGCCTTACATTCCGCCAGTCAATGTGATATCGACTCCTATGTTTAAATCCAGGGCAAAAAAATGGTTCGGCTTTAGTTTTCTATCCATTCTCGTGCTAATGGCCATCGCCTTTGTGCAATTTGGTGGGGTGGCTTACTTCAAGGGTGCTTGGCAACCTCGCACACCGTCGCCCAACGAAGACAAGACGGAGGATCGATTCTTCGAGCGGGTCGGTGCGCGCGGCTCGGTGCTGCTCTTACACGGCCTTAATTTTGAGGCCGAGGCCATGTATTCACTGGGCCAGATTTTTCACGACCTGGGTTTTCAAGTTCTTGTACCACGCCTGGCGGGGCACCGCGGTCGGGTGGAGGAAACCTACGAGGACCTGCTTCCCACTTGGAGACAGCAGTTGATCGGCTGGCATGATCGGCTGCTGCCCTCGCAGGCTCGGGCTGAAGCATCGACTCCAATTGTTTGTGCGGGATATTCTTTGGGGGCGCTTTTTTTGGTTGAAGAATTCCTGCTAGGCCATCTGGACTGCGATCAGTTCGTTCTCTTTTCTCCAGCGTTGGCCTTGCGTTCACCCCAGTGGCTCAACCATTTGGCTCGTTCGATTTTTCCTAAGTCCTTTACTGTTCAAAGCGGCATCCCACAGAACTACAAACATTTTGCCTCCTTGGGCATGGGCTCTAGCTTCTCCACCGCCGATTTAGTGGAAAGTCTGCAGGCGAATTTGCAGGCGCGAAAGATGCCGCCGGGTCTGGTTTTTTTAGATGAACGCGATGAAGTCATCGATGCCGCCGAGGTCAAACGAATGATCAAAAACGAATTTACCAATTGGAAGCTCTTCCCTATTCAAGCTCGAGATCTGCCAGAAACCCACGCATTTCACCTTACGGTGGACGAAGCTCACCTTGGGGCTGAACAGTGGTCCCGTGTCCGCGAGGCCATCACTGAGGCGCTACGGAACGTGGGGCGTGGAACAAAATCCCCCTAGTTGCATAGGCGCGCGAAATTGGAGTCACCAGATTGTGTGAATCCGCCCCGTGGGCCTGAGCGTGTGTGAATAAGGCTCAAAAAGAACGCGCCATCTGCAATGGCCCAAAATCTGCACCGCCATACGCTAGAACAATAGAATCGCGGTGTCATTTTCGCAATGCCGACTGGCACCGATTTCCATACGGAGGTAGCGCAATGGTAGCTATGCAAGATCTAAATTTAAAAGTGGTCGATGATCGAGAGTATCAGATTCGCTGGACACGGATTGTAATGGCCACAGCCGCCGCCGTAGTCGGTGGGGCACTCATTTCTATTCTGTTAATGACCTCTCTGCCGGCCAATGCTGGAGGGCTTAAATCAGTAACGGTGGCGAACAACCCGCCTAAGACCAATGTGACAGAACCAGCCCCCGAAACTTCGACGGCCAAGACAGAAGAAAATTTGGCGCAGGAGATTCGCGAGGAAATCAGCAAAATGCCCTCACTTTCCACGGAGGCGCAAAAGGTGTCAGTGACGGCACAAAATGGAGAAATTCAGCTTAGTGGCGTGGTGAAATCTGAAGCGGAAAAAAACGAAATCGAAAACGTCGCCCGTCGAGTCGCTGGATTTAAGCGGGTGACCAATCGACTGAGAATCCAATCGATGTAGATAAAAGTTTTGGGCCGTCATCGCGACAGACTTCTAAGTCCATGTGGCGCGCAGCCCCGAGGCTCGATGCTGCGACTATCCGACCTTCGAACTCCACTGGGCCCGGGCCCAGTGGATTCGATGAATCGGCGGTCCTGGTGTTAGTCCAAGCAGAAATCAGCCCCATAGCCTGCTGCCCTCGCTTGCGCATCTAGGTTCAGCGACAGACAGACTTGCCCGCCGCCCCATTTACGGTCAGAATCAGCTCCATGAAGATTTTGGCCATCAAGCTGCGCGCCATCGGCGATTCGGTCATATGGACGTCCGCTTTGCGTCGATTGCATGATGAGCTTTCGGCGCAAAAGGCACGAGTCGAAGGATTGCCGCCGACGAAATCTCTTCCAGAGTCAAACGGAATTGCTCCTGAAATTCACCTGCTCACCTATGAGTCCAACCGCGATGTATTTGTCGGCCTGGACTATGTATCGAAGTTTCACGGACTCCCCGACAAATCTAAACTGACATTGATTCGCAAGCTGTGGAGTTTGCGTGGAGAAAATTTCGATTGGCTCCTTGGCTTTCACGCCACCACTTCGCTCTGTCGGTGGGCTTGGCTTGTGAGCGCCAAGCAGATGGCTCTTCATCATCACAGTTGGCCCGACCGCACACCTTTAGGATCTATCAATGTGCCAGGTGCCGGTCGACTGGAAGACGCGATCACTCGCGACCATCGCGTGGTCGAGGCAATGATGCGGCATTTGAAGGTTCGCCATGCCAACGATAAACCATCAGCCACTTCGACGATAAACATCTCTAATACGCAGTTTCATCCGCCAGAACTATCGAAGACTGGTCTCGAATCTAATCGTTTTGAAGTCTCTACTTCCTCCGATTCCCGGACTCAACTGGGCCCGGGCCCAGTTAACATCAGTTCACCGAGCAAGCCTTCGATCCACTCGCAGTCCTTGGACTTCTCACAACCTGTGACTTCACAAACTGTATCTTCACCACTCGCCACCATAAGAACCCCAACCTCACATCCCACCACCCAGCTTATTGTCACGCCAGTCGAAGCGGAATCGGCGGAAGCAAGGGTTCGTCACGCCATCGAAATCGCCGGCGGTGACCACACCAGACCTCGTCTTGCCTTCTTGCCGGGCGCAGGCCACCACTTGCGAAGATACCCTAAAGACCTATGGTGGCCTCTGGTTTTACGAGCTCGCGACCAGGCCCTTGTCATTTGTGACTCCGCCCTCGCGAGAGAATGGAACCTCCCGCAAGAGTGCGCCGAAAATAAAATTCCTCTCGTTGTGACCTCCACCTTGCGCGAGTTTATCACCACGATCTCGCGCGCTCAGGCGGCGATGGCCAATGACAGTGGTCCCGGGCACATGGCTGTGGCCCTTGGCCTTCCCACGACTTTTTTGTTTGGGCCCGGATGCGTAGGCGACTGGCATTGTTATGATCCCCAAAAAAATCCAGTCTTCTGGGCGCCCGTCGATTGCCGGTCACAAGGCCCACGCGATCAAGCCAAGTTTCAATTCTGTACTGTCGATCAATGCGAGCACCACACCTGCATGCGATCTTTACAAGTTCAGTTGCCCTCGGTGTAAATCCGTAACATCGATTGATGCCGGGCCCTGCATGACCACTCCTAACCACCAGCGCTAGTCCGATATCCGGACTTTGACATTCTTACCACGTCATGGTGATTTATCTCGATTTCATTTAGTAAATATATTTTATTTATTACAAGGTGGGATAATACGATGGCGGCCAACCAAAACTCCGTTCAAGTCATTCATCAAAAGGCGCTGCGAGCCGCCGCTCAGTTCAAACAAGCCGAACTCGACCTTATCGAAGTGCTGGGAGAAGTTGACACTCACCGCGTGTATTATTCAGTTGGGCATCCTTCACTTTTTCGATACGCGGTGGGCGCTCTCGGTTTATCCGAAGATGTGGCCTATATTTTTATTAATGTGGCCCGCAAGGCGAAGCAGGTCCCCGCCCTTAAAGAAGAGTTGAAAAAAGGCACGATCACCGTAACCAAGGCTAAGCGCCTCACCGGCGTGATCACTCCGACCAATCAGCAGCATTGGCTAGATATGGCAAAGACCATGTCTAAGCGCGAACTTGAGCGCGAGGTTGCCGCCGTTAGCCCCGAGTTGACCAAGCGCGACCGTCTTGAATTTGTTCATCCCACCTTTGAAATCACCGAAAAAATAAGGGCGTGCGAAAATTTGAGCCGAGTTCAGCTACTGGTCGGTGTGTCGGAGGACCTTATGATCCGCTTGAAACGCGCACAAGATGTTTTAAGCCAGCAAAAAAGACGAAGTGTTTCCTTAGAGGAAACCCTGGACGCAATGACCGGTCTTTATCTGGAAAGGAAGGATCCACTGGCCAAGGCTCTGAGGATCCAAGGGAATTCTGGCGACCTTAAAATGAAAGACGAATCAGTTGATTCGCGCCCTGGCGGAGGGCGGACGGGCGCGGCCAAAAGCACCGCGGTGACGGCGTCAGCGGTTGCAGGGGGTGCAAGGGGGCCCACCACATCTGCTCGTGCCCCTTCCACTTTTGCTAACGCCACGACGGCTTCTTCCGACTCCCCCAATCCAGCCGCCCCCAATTCATCTTCCCTCAAGCCCTTGGCCACTCCTCCGCCCGCCCGGACACAACTGGGCCCGGGCCCAGTTGGATCCGAAATCCGGCCAAACAACGAAGCTTGCCCGCCAAAACACGAGGTTAAGACCTCGCCACCCAGGTTCCCTCAGTGGCCACCAAAAATATCCCGAAAGGCCATTCCAGCCGACATTCGACA
This sequence comes from Bdellovibrionales bacterium, assembly GCA_050250515.1. Lineage (GTDB taxonomy): Bacteria > Bdellovibrionota > Bdellovibrionia > Bdellovibrionales > UBA1609 > JALHOQ01. The sequence continues at coordinate 10,490 of JBFWON010000111.1, forward strand.
TGCACTTCAACTCAAGTATCAAGGCCGGTGTGGCTATCAAAACAAAGGCAATAGGTGCAACGAATCCCGATTTTTAGAGATCCATCACATTCAACCACTTTCGAAGGGCGGAACGGATGACCTGGAGAACCTCATCTTATTATGCGCCGGCCATCACAAAGTATGGCATTCCCATAATATATAAGGAGGCGCACGCGAGGGTAGGTCAGCACAAAAAAACAAAATGCAAGAGACAAATCTGTGAAAACTCTGGATAAATTCCATGTCTCAAAATGAGACTCCAAAACTTCTACGACAAAAATATGTGTTCAAAATTTAGAGGACTGTCAGATTTCTAAAATGGAACCATACAAATTACGTCACCAGGTGTGCTGAACTTCAATTAAACCGTCGGAGCACTTGGTATCTTCTTTGAAGTAGTGTTGAAACCGTATGCCTTTGGGTCTTCTTCATGTTTCCACCCGTGACCCGCGACAGGATGAACAAAAAAATAACCAGAAACAGGAGTAAGACCATGTATCTGAAATCGACCCTGGCCATCGCTTTGGCCCTCGCTACTATCCAGTTCGCTCAACCCGCACACGCCGGTGGCGGATCTTGCTCGGAGGAGCAACGGAAAGAAGAGCACGCTCAGTGGAAAGCTGAAAAGTGCAGCAAGCTCTATGACAAGCTGCAAGAGACCATTGCCAAGCTTGAGGAATGGGCTGTCAATCATCCTAATAAAGAAGAAAAGGCCGAAGAAAAAATCGCCAAGGCTAATGCGAAATACGTTAAGAAATGTGGCGACTATGTTCCACCAACAGATACTTTCGACAATCATTTTTCGGCGGATACACCATATGAATGTATTATCCAACTTCCGGATGCATCTCTTATCAGCGCGGGAGTGGACCAAAATCTGATTTTGACAAACTCGACGACTCCTTACAAAACGGCTTGTGTCTCTTTAAACGCATGCGCCGTTTCGATTGGAATGGTCTTTCCGTCTCTCGATGTTTTGGCATCTGCTCAGTGCTCTGATCCTAACGATCAGAATGTGCTCCACTTGACTGACGCCGAAGTTCAGGCGCAAGTGAATCAACTTTTAGGTCAATAATATTCGCTAAGTAGTCTTAGGCCCTAATGTCCAATTAGGGCCTGTGTTCAAGCATGTACCAGCCATCAGCATAGCCGTCGGTTGTCGTCAAATAAATCATTTCCAGATAAAAGCCCACCGTCGCGTCTGAATCCATCGTGGCAGCACCAGTGAGTCCCAGCAAGGTTCCGTATACCTTTTCGCCCCCAACGCAAAGCCCTGCTTCACGATTGAGTCGGAACATATGTCCTGATCCTGAAGCATCATTGTCGGCTAAGGGTCGATAGATTTTAACAATTTGACCACTCACTCCTGGTTTGACGCAGTTAAGAGTTACCAAGCCAGTCCCATTAAAAATGAAAATTGAACTGGCGGTGGTCGGGAGCGCTCCGCCTCCTGACGAGAATGCCGCACCACTATTGAAGAGGGACTTCCCGTAGACCACACTGCCGGTCTTTACTTGTACCGAAGCACTGGCTGTTCCCACTACGTCGAGTTGCGCGGTCGGTGAGGCATTGCCGATCCCAACCCAACCAGTGCCGCTGATCGCAGTCACCCCAGTACCACCAAAGTTTTGAATCTCTAACAAATTCGCTGTGGGAGACACAGATGGTGTTCTGATCACCACTCCTTTCGTAGCGCCGCTGTCCGCAAGCACCGAGACTTTGCCCGCACCGCTCGTCGTCCCGACTCTCACATCTCCAGCGAAGAAGCTAGGCGCATTTGCATCCGAGGCGTAAAGAGAATAGCGATTCGTGCCAGCCACGGTGTCGATAAAAATTCCATACCCATTGTTTAATGTGCCACCACCCGAGTATACCCCAAATTGGCCGCCGACTGCATTGGTGACAGTGCCAGCGGATTGAAATGTACTAAAATTTCCTCCGTGCAGATTCGTAACTGTGCCAGCGCCCAATTTGGATGCATAGCCCTTCACACCCGATGCCGACGTCAGCGTATTGCCGGTGTTGGCAATTGAAGCAAGTCCGTAGGAGCCAGAAAACGATGCATTGGCACCGTTCAAATTGGCGGACCCGGCATAAGCGACAGAACCAGAGACACCCGCAATTTGCGTGTTAGAAGATGGTGCTCCAGCCGTCAAATCGGTCTGAAACGAGCCCCCGCTATACAGACCGCTGCCCGTGCCCGAGACAGTCGACTTAGCCCTGACAATTTCACCGCTGGATCCAGATAAATCTCCCTCAACATGAAGCTTGGTCTGCGGAGATGTCGTCCCGATACCTACATATCCATTAGCATCGACGCGCATTCGTTCGACGGGAGTACCACCTGTCATAAAGTTCAAGTAGGCGCTCGTTCCATGTCCCACCAAAGTAACCCCGCCAACAGTGCCACTACCATCCAAAAGAACTAGGCGATTCGCATATTCTGATGGTGAATAACCCGACGAACCGCGAAAGACCGCACTGGTGTTACTACTGTCAGTGACCAATTCCAAAGTTGAACCCGCACTAGAGCCTGAAGTCGTGTTCTCAATTCGAATGGTAGCTTCAGCATTTGCATTTTTCGAGATATGGAGAGGTTCGGCCGGCGCACCAGTGCCAATCCCAACGTTTCCAGAGCTGTCGATCCGAATACGCTCTCCACCAGCGGTAGAGAATCCAAGCGAATCTCCGGCCCCAGGTCGAAACATTCCAGTATTCGAGTCCCCTGCGAAGGTGATACCGGGCGCGGCCGCCGACCCAGTCGAGGCGCTCAACTGGCCCGTCATGGCCACGCTACCATCTTTCATAAAGTCACCGACAGAACCCGTGGCGATATCACTCCAAGTTGTCCCATCGTGGACTTCGAATTTACTGTTGGTCGTGTTAAAACGCATCATTCCCGCTTGGGCAGTGGTGGGACGAGAAGCGGTATCGGCACGTGGAATAATGATGGAAGAACTAGCCGAACCCGTACCAACAACTTCAAGAGCGGCAGTTGCGTTTACCGTATTCTTGGTCCCACCAAACTTAATTTTTGTCTCACCAAACAAGCTTCCGAAGAACGCATTGCCGATATTCAGGTGCCA
>JBFWON010000112.1:0-13153 GCA_050250515.1 Bdellovibrionales bacterium
GGGCATTTGCACCCGTAAAACTCCGAACTGTTGGTCTTGTCCATTTTGCTGGGCCCAGATTTCCCAGACCAAGGGATCCGCGGCGGTCGGGATCACTCGCATGCAATTCACGTCGGTCGGTATCTGAAAGAACCCGGCATCAAAACTTCCGAGCGGAGCACACACCTTCACCGGTCGGGGGGTGCCAAATATCGAGGGTGGCTCTAAAGTAAGGTAAGAGCGGTAAATATTCTTATTGAGCAAAAGATCGGGAAACACTTCGGCCATCAGACTGGCTCCCGAATGGGGCAGGCCAAAAATGTGGCCCAGCTCGTGTAAGAAGATGTACTTGAGCAAAGCTGGATGCTGCCAGGCCCGATCAATCAAATGGCCGGGATTGTGATAGGCTTCCGGCCCTTGATCCGAGGCGATAAAAACAAACCCACGGCCTTTCATATTGGCCAGGTCATATTGGGTGCGAACGCTGACTCCGATGTAGGTGCGAAAATCCTTAAGATGATCGCGTTCTGTCGGATTTAGATTCCCAGCCCCAAGTTTAATCACCAAATCGGTGCTCGGCTTACATTCTTCGAGGACAAAATTCTGCGAGGCCAAGGTGGCAAACATTCCTTGCTCGCGGCTGGCGACATTTTGAGCGAATTCCTTTTTCCAATAGGCCAAGGCCTCGTCAAAGGCGGACTTCGCCACTTCCAAAGAGGCCGAAAATCCAGAGGCATCATGTTGAAAGCAGTATTTTACTTCTTCTGTGTTCCGAACAAACCAAGGATTCTTGGCAAAACGAAAGACCTCACCGCCTGAGGACTCCCATCCTCCGGGTTCAGCGCGGGTAATGCCCGTGGCGACAAAAAAAACAAAGGAAGCCTGTAAGAGTCTTTTAAAAGCCTTCATCCCTTACCACTCCCGCGATTTTATAAAAATAAGAATTCGGCGTTGTACCGATGACGGCGATCTGTCGCAGGTCTTTGAAAGACGGGATGACCGTTATTTGAAAGCCTGCGCCCATGGTACCCTCGGTGAAGCGAACTTCGGCCCAAATGTCATAGGCGGTGACCATTTTCTTATCGCCATCTTGAATGATGGAGGCCATCGACGGAAAGACGTTGGTCAGAACCACTTTACCCGTGGGTTGAAAGTAGCGATCCAGGTCGCGCAAGAAGGGCAGAACCAAAGTATTCCCACCTTGGGTAAAGTCCTCACGGGTGACGTGCAAGTCGATGCCATTTTCCCCGTATATGTCAAAAGAGTCGGCCTCGCAGTTTTCCGCGGCCACCGCAAACTGGGGTTGGCTGGGGCCAGAGCAAGTGGACGTGCAAAAACTGCCCGTGCAACGATAGCTGCAACTGCCTTCAGTGGCACTGATGGGGTACTGGGTCCCACAAGTTTTTACGTCTTCGAACTTGAGCCCGCGAGAGTAGCCGGCCAGTTTCGCCAGCACTCCACCCTCATCCACGACTTCGAGCGTGGCAAATGCATTGAAACTCAAAAGGCTTAGAACAATCAAAACACTTTTCATCTCACACCCCCACACTTCGGCACAGTCTCACAAATAGAAACCAACCCTAACTGATCCGAGACTTTTTCACTTCGCCCATAGCGCTCACCGTACACCACATAAAGCGGTCGCGATTGAAAGGTGCGATCACCCAATTTGATTTGGCTTTTCATCATTAGGTACTGGATACCAAAGCGGAAATTCGATTCCATCTCGGCGCCGGGCCAATCGGTTTTGCGAATCATATCGGTCTGGCAAGAATCAAGCGACTTAATCGGCGTCACACGGGGAGCGGCACCGCCTTTTGCATAGACTTCCAATAGATCAAGACCCACTTGAGTCAAATCAAAAACTTCGGCTCGGCAGCTGGCCGTATGATTAGAGCCAGCTCCCATCCCGCTGTTGAAGTAGGGGAATTTATATTCACCGAACTCGCTCTGGTACCGGTCTTTGGCGACTTCTTCTCCGTCGATGTAGAAATGCTCCTCAGCAGAAATGAACTGCATTTTGGTTTCGCTCTTGAATTGGCCCGACTGAGCGCCGATCTTCATATCGTGTTCTTCGAGCTGGGACATACTAAAGCTAAAGCCTGATAGGTCCATCTTAAGAGCCAGTGTAGAGTTCATATCGATGTCGCCAATAGATTTGGAAAGACCGGCCATCTTCATGGTGCCCGTAATGTCTATCTTGGCTTGGCTCGAGCCCTCTTTGACATCAAGCAGGCCCTCTAAGTGACCCGTAAAGCTGACGTTTGAGAAATCTTCATTCGGCAAAAGCTCCGGCCGGCGGACTTCGTAGGTCAGTGAAAAGTCCACGTTGAATTGCTTCTCAATCAGTCCGCCTTTGAGTTCAAGTAAAAGATAAATCGGGCAGTTCTCCCCACTGATTTCAATTTTGCCCTCGGGCGTGCCCATGGTGGGGGATCCGTTTTCGCCAATGGGCAAATCGTAAAGGCAGCCCATTTCTTTGTATGAGGCGGCACGGTCGGCGGCTTCACCGGGGATGTGCGGGTCTTGCCATTTGGTCTTCGCCATGGCGGGATGCAAGGCTTCGGTCAGGGCAACTAAACCCGACAAAGACTTCGAGAGTTGCTGGGACTTAGCTTTATCAATGGCCGCAAAGGACTGTGGAACAAAGCCAAAAACGAGTGCAAGGGTTAAAAACCTTTTGAACACTAGGAGCCCCTTTCAATTGGGAAAAGTCGAGGCTAGCGTGCTTCTCCCCGGGAGGCTACTTACAGTGTCTGTCAGAATGGGTTTTCAAGATTGGGGCGCAGATCAGGACGAGTGAGTGTTTCAGGGTTTGTGGCGCGGTCGATCAGGTCGTAAGGCTCTTTTCCCCACGCGGCGGGCGTGCCCATAAGATACATGTGATAGTCTTCGTAGAACTTCATGATAGCGGTTATCACCTCACGCAGTTCGAGCAAATATTCACTTGTCATTTTGGCTTGCAAATCCCGTTTGCGGGCGTCTACCATTTTGTATCTGAGCCGGGCTAACTTGGTCCGCATGTCCACCAGTTGCCGATTGATGCGTTTGTAGTCTTGAGGCTGTTTCAGATTCAATTCAGGCCCAACATAGGGATGAGGAATGCGGGTCATCGACATCATCGAGATCATTTTCTGCATACGGTCCAGAAGTTCTGGGGAGATGACCTCATAGGCGATTAGGCCTGTCCAATCGTGCATAATCCGGTCCACATATTGTTCTAAAAGATCCCACTTGACCTCATCCCCCCGTTCACGAAGTAGCTGGGGCATAGACTTAAGAAAAAATCTCTGCACTTTTCTCGCCAGATCTTCATCAGCGCCGTTCAGATGCGCGATCTCGTGGGCCATCAGGGCGATCAGATCACGCTTCAATGATCCAGATGGAAGTTGAGTCAGTCCATGCACACTGATGCAGATCTCACCCTCACGATTTAGTTTTGTAACCGACGCCAGAAATTGATGGTCATTCGGGCCGGAACACATGGAGCGATCCTCGAGCTTTAGTTGTTTGGCTTGAAGGTATTGTAGATTGTTGAACTTCAAATTTTCCAGCAAGAGCATGTTTTCGATCATAAAGGCTTCGGGTAGCCTCTTGACCCTTAAAGGAATTTTGGGGATCTCGCCTTCGCCAGAGAGCATGGCTTTCAAAATGGTGAAGATCTGTTCTTCCTCAGTGGTACGTGAGTCATTTCGACGTAAAATCTCGTGGGCCCGAAGCAGGGGATTGGCTATGTTTTGCGAGACAACGCCGCCCCAAGCCTCTGCGATCACCTTGCGAACTTCGTCTGGTTCTGTATAGATAAAGTCGCCTCCTCCGCCACCATCTACAACTCCCCCGCCCGATTTCGCCTTCCCGTCCGAGCAACTCACGCCAGACAGTATCAACGAAGCTAGCAGAAAAAGGCGAAGCCAAATGGGGCGTAGAATGTCTAATGGCATTGAGGACCTCTCCCAGCCGGAATCTGCACTTCTAGTGCCATGGGATGGCGTTTGAGCTCAATATTATGCATTGATTTTAGGGCCGCTTTTCGTCCCAAGCCGTAATTCGGCAGGCATTGTTTCGATTCTGTCCACAATCGTTAAGTATTAGTTTCTTTTTACTGCAGGCCGGAGGTGTTACCTAATGTGTCGGAGGTTCCAAGTGGTCACGCGATTTACGCCTTACACATTTAGCCAAGGGCCGACTTCGAAAAACAGAGTCGTGGTGCCGCCTATGGCTTCGCAAACGGCGGATTCAGAGGGATTTGCCACAGCAAGGACGATCCAGCACTATTCACGCTTGGCTGCATCTGGCGCGGGATTGATTTTTGCCGAGTACACCTTCGTAAACAAATCGGGCCGGGGAGAAGCCCACCAGTTGGGTGCGGACACCGATGACAAAATTGTGGGACTCTCTCGAATCGCCAAGGTTATTCAACAGTCCGGTGCCCTCGCAGGTCTTCAGTTGGTCCACGTGGGTGGCAAAACCACTCGGGATCTCACGGGCGGGCCCTTGATGGCACCTAGTGCAGTCGTCGTGCCCGTCAAAGGCTGGGAGCCCGAAGTGCCTGAAGCCATGTCACTCGAGGACATTCGCCTTTGGGTCGATTGGTTTGTCGCAGCCGCGGGTCGGGCTCTAAATGCGGGTTTTGATTTGGTTGAACTCCACGCGGCCCATGGCTATGGGCTTAATCAGTGGCTTTCACCGCTGACCAATCAGCGAAGTGATTCTTATGGTGGAAGCATTATGGGTCGAAGTGGTCTTTTGGTTGAGATCGCGCACGAGATTAAATCTCGATTTCCCGATCTGCTCTTGGCCGTGAGACTGCCAGCCCAAGACCACATCGAAGGTGGCCTCACCGTCATCGACATGGCTTGGACCGTCACCCGACTAGAACAAGTGGGTGTGGATTTGATCGACGTGTCCTCTGGCATTGGGGGATGGAGGCGCCCGGAAGGTCGCACCGGTCAGGGATACTTGATTGGTGATGCGGCTCTACTCAAAGCAAAAGCTCAGGCCCCAGTGATTGGCGTCGGTGGCATAGAGACTGGTGAGTTCATTGATGAAATCTTGAGCGCACGGAAAGTCGATTTTGCGGCCGTCGGCCGGGCCATTTTGCATGACCCAAAAGCGTGGGGTGAACTGAATCTTTCGCACCACCGCCGGAAGCTCTTGGCTGTGTAGCTGACAAGAACTACGAACGAGACTCGGAGGGAACGCTCCCAAAGGCAGAGATGAGAACTGTGCGTCACTCCGAAACGGCCGTCAAAAGGCCGAAATTTGTCATTTTTCCTGCAAATCTTTGGGCCGCCGGCAAGCCGGTTTCAAGACGTTGGGTCTTGAGATTGCAGATAAGGAAACAATGCCGGTTCTGATTTTTTGTTTATTAGCATTAAGTGCGCAATCGACGTCCGCAAAGGAATTGCCGATGTTTGCTCTCGACTTTATGAAGGCCGAGGCCGCCAATGATTTCGATCATCAGGCGACGCTGAATGAACACTTTCTCCCTGGGGATTTGCGAGTTCACTCAGGCCTTGAAATGTTGATTCCGGCGGATCGCCTAAATGTGGAGGTAAGTGGCAGTATTGATCCCGAGTTAAAGGATCGGTTTCTCCTTAGAAAAAACGGGCGTTGGATGGTTCGATTTCCAGTCCACCCTGCCAGTCAAGATTTGTACCGGCCGCTGTTGCGAAAATTTCAAACTGGTCAGTTCGAAATGGTTCCGACGTCATCTATCAGAACTGTGTACGCTTGGGATCAAGATTCGGTCTTTCTTAAGCTCAGTTTAGCGGCCATGGTGCGAGGCCTGGGTCGAGTGGTGCCGGGTTGGGAAATTCGGAGGGCAGTTCGCATAACTGAGCTCGCAGCTATGACGGACTCACAAACCTGGCTTCAATCAGGCGCCTCGATAATTCCCGAGCCTTTCGGTGCCTACATTAAGAGGCGAGAAGGGCTAGGCTTCTATGTTGATGAAGATCAAGGAGATGTTTTTGAACATGGGTTCATTGCGCGGGATGCGTCTTTTTTGCAAAAGTTTCCTGGAAAGATCGTGATTCCGCTTTTTGCTTTGTTTTCCTCCCGTGACGGAAAACCGCCATTGATTGTTCAGTTGTGGCGCAAGTCCAAGGTATCGTCCTTTCTCGATTTTATCGATCAGTACCTTGTGGTTCCATTCATACGAAAAAATCTCTATCTGATGTTAGATGAAGGCTTGCGCCCCCAAATTCATGGGCAAAACGTAGTATTGGTGTTGAACAAAGAGAATCATAGTATCGAGCATGTCCTTCATCGGGATCTCGGTAGTTTCAAGGTTGATTACAAAATGCGTTGGGCAAAAGGTCTGCGGATCGATTCTCTAAGAACAGATGCGCCCGATGAGGATTTCGGATTGAGCTGGGCGACAGGTAAGTTTGAGGAATATTATATAACCTACTTTGTTCGCTGGATTTTCGGACGGGGCTATCGAGATAACTTGAAAAAGTACGTGCCTGAGTTTCGCGGCTACAAGCCAGTTGAAGAGTTGGTGCGTCGTCGTTTGATTGAGGAAACGGCCAGATATTTGAACGTGGCAGGGAGTTTCACCAGCGCGACGGCTATTCTCAACGAATTCATTGGCCAAAACCCACCGCGCGACTGGTTTCAGGTGAAGGCAGGCTGGACCGACAAAATCGTTGAACGATTTCTATTAAGACGACGCCAGCAGCTACAAATTGCATCGTTGCCGAGGGCCTGGTGGGACAAAGTTCCCTTTCAGGGAAAGAACTATTTGGCAACGGCCTATGGCGTAATCTATCGCGATGGCGGTGATGTTATGATCGCATTTCACTCAACCCGGGACGCTACCGGTAACCAATGTTCGGGCTTTCTTACCTATTAACGATCCGATAACGATAGTGTGGGTCGCCAGGGTACGCAGGAAATCGACAAAGCCAATTCGCCAATCGTGACAAGTTATTTTTGTTCAATTATCGTAAAGTAAGACTAGTCCGGCGCGTGCTAGTTTGCTGCGCCGGCTAACATTTTCGATACTTAAAAATTAATCCCAAAAGCGATGCTGGGTCGGAATGGATTCCTTCAAGAGCGGCATAAGCTTGTCGCGGTGTAGATCGGGTCCTCTTCAAGAGTTGACATGAGTATCGGCCCTCAGTAGTTCTGCCCCCTTTGCAAGGGGAAAAGATGATCAGGCTTCGAATAATCTCAATCGCACTTTTAGTCCTTGCAACGGCTTGCGCTCCGAAAAAGAAAAGGTCTTCTGTCGCAGCCAATCCTGAGAAGAAAAATGAGAACCCCTCACAGGATTACGTCGGGACCATCGAATTCATGGGTCTGATTCAAACGGGTCAGGGCCCGCGCGAGGTCTACCCCTCCAACAGGATCAGCATTAAGGGAGTTGGTGAAAAAAGCACGTACACCGCACGATATAGGTTCAATTCGAAAGAGCACAGGGCTTTTCACTTGCTCACCTATAGCCAAAGATCCATTTATTCTAACTGCACCATTCCGGAAGCGAAGGCCAAACTTTTTGGCCCAGGAGTGAAGGGCGAAGTCTCGACTTTAGATCATGTCGAGATCCTGCCTCAGTCGGATTACGTGTTTGAACTTAGCCTGACCCCAGGCTGCCAAGAATTTGATATTACTTTTGACGTGTTGGCTTGGATTGGGTCGCGCGATAAAGATCCAAAATTGGCAGTGATTTGTGAACGTCGAAGTGGTGAGCAGATAACTTTTGTGCTAAATGTGAATATCGTGACGGGATTTTCCTCTCGAGTCGGTCAAGAAAAATACCTAACGATGGACACCTACTGTGGTGAACATTTCAGCGGGACAAAGATGACCTGCGAGGGGAACTTGGATTTAGATGGCTCCCCATTGAGATTCACAGACGCTGGCTGCGAGGCTGAAAATGCCAGGGGCGAAAAACGCCGCTTTCAGGTGACCTTCGACTCCGCGACAGACCAAATGGCCGTGACTTGTAACAAAAACGGCTTCGACACCATTCATGAAAGTTTTCAGCATTGTCGAACTCGTGTGATCGATTATCGCCCCTATAGCGAGATCTTGACGAAGTAAAAACTGGGCCCGGGCCCAGTTCGTCCTGTCTTGCGCGGGCACGACAACCACGACGACGAATCCATTTGCGGTAAGTGGAAGTCATGCTAGGGTTCATCCCATGCGACATCTCCCTGAGGTCACCGATCGTGAACATTATGGTCGTCTTTTTAAAGACGACTCTCTTTGGATCGGCGCCATCCGTGCAATCGCCCAGCGCCATGGGCTAGAGGGCGAGCCTGAGCGCGGCCGATTAGGCAGCCACATCGTCTATCGGGTCGGCGATGCGTGGATCAAAATGATGGCTCCTCTATTTGCTCAAGATATGCCCCTAGAAGTCTCTGGCCTTCGCGCCGTTCAAGGCAATCTCTCGATCGAAACCCCTCGCATTGAGGGTGAGGGCGAGATCGAAGGTTGGCCCTATTTGGTCTTAAGCCACATCGAAGGCCGCCCCATTCGCGAGGTTTGGGGCCACTGCACAACGGTGCAAAAGCGTGCTTTGGCCAAAACCATTGGTCAGGTGGTGCGTGAGATTGGATTGTGTCCTGCTGACGAAATCATTCACAATCGCTTCCAATGGAATTCATTTATCACTGGTCAATTGGTTAAGGCTCGCGAACAACAGATCAAAAAGGGGCTGCCCGAATCTTGGCTCGCTCACTTGGACGAATTTCTGAAGATCTTTGAAAAAGAAGAGTTCTTATCCTCACATCCCCTTTTTCTTCATGCCGATTTGACCTTTGATCATTTTTTGGTGGTGGGTGACGACAAGCCTCGATTGAATGGCTTGATCGACATGGCCGATTGCCAAATGGGTCATCTTGAATACGAATTGGTGGCGCCTTGCACTTTTATTTTCAAGGGTGATCGGGAGGCTCTGACCGAGTTTCTAACCAGTGCCAGCCTTTCCGCCGTGAATTTGACCGAGCGCTTTTCGCAAAAGCTTCTCGCTTGGTCCATTCTGCATCGCTACTTCAGTTTGATATCCTGGTTTAAAACTGAGATGGCCTCAGTACCCGAAGGCGACTTCAAAGCCTTGGCGAGAGCGGTCTATCCTCTTGCCTGAATTCGCTTCGGCAGGTGCACGGTGACTTCTGATCCGTCTGCCAAAAAGACAGAAGAGGGCCCCTGATTGAACGCCTGAACAAACTCAGGCCCGTAGAGTGAGGCAATGTCGATCTGCACTTCAAAATTTTCAATACCATAGAGACTCCACACCGGGTGTTTGACTTCGTACTCCAGGGTTTCCGTGTCGCTGACCCGGGTGTAGCCCCAATAATGTTCAGTGATCCAGCGCTCAGGTGAGTTCTCTGCGGCCTCAATCAACCGGCCATCGGCCAAAACCTTTAAGTGAGAATCGCCAAAGGTGTAGACATATTTTCTGCCACCTTCAATATCGTGCGACATGGGCATGGACACGTAGTTTTCGTGATAAAAAGTTCGGGCCGTCCACGCTAAAAAAGGTTTTGGTACGATCTCTTTGACAAAAACGACGCCTCTCTTCAAACCGGCTTCATCTTGGCGAGTCACGTAAAAGCGCAGATTCACTTCTTCAAAGCGGCGGTGAAACAGGGTGGGCAAAATGCCAAAGAGATTCGTTTTATCAAACAAAAAGGCGACCAAACTAAAATAGGTTTTGCCGTTTAAGTAATCGAGTTCTGTCCCGGTCGGTAGATGAGGCAAAAGAACCTCTGGGTCTACCTCATAATTTAGCAGCGCAAGATGTCGCCAATCTGCACTTAGAAACACTGGTCGGCTCATGCGGGCACGTTAGCATGGACCAGTGGGTCGGTCTAGCAATCGGATTGTCGAAGGCAACGCCGATGATGGGAGCAGTAAAAACTGCGGCCACAACAGGACTCGAAAAATCTCCCAATTGTTACGATAAGAAAGAACTGGGGGTTCTTTCGTATCCATAGTCACCTCCTGGTTAGGCTGACCCTCGTAGGGATGACCCGGCAGGAGGATTCTATGCAAGCCGGGGCCAAGTGTAAGCTTGGCCCTTGGTTCATTTGGCGTCCGCGTGTTTCGCCGTTCGGCCGGACGAGTTCGAAACTCGGCTTAGCGCAATAGCAGAGCGCGAATGTCGGATGGCTTTACGGGGGAATTGGGTTGCGCGTGAAGCTCATACGCCATGGGTCTGTAGTTCGGATCAAAAGGATTTCCGATTTCAATGGCAGAGTGTACGTTACCCGCCAACACAAGCAAATGTCGAATGTTCCCGCTGTTAAGCAGCTGGATTAGATTCTTGGCCATCAATTCATCACGCTCTTGACCACTCTTCGCATGGGGGGCATCGGATAGGCCTCCAGCAGGGAGTCTAGCGCAGGTGGCGCCGCTCTTTAAGTTCTTTATCCTTGAGCGATCAAGAACCAAAAATTCTACGCATGCGCTCAAAGAACCCAGGCTTCGCTTCTCGCTCGCTCGAATTTCCGCTTAATGGCTCTTCGCATGGGGCGGGGGACGCGGGCTTGGCGACTTCGACCGGCTTGCGTGAGCCGCCCGTAATAGGTGAGGTGCTCAAATACTCAGGAATGTCTTCGCCCAGACCTTGAACCCAGTTCATTACAAAGCCTGCGGCGGAGGCCGTGCCGGATCCTATTCCAAAGCGAATCGCGGTGTAGCCGCCAAGTGCCATGGTCGAAGGCTTTAGCTCTACAATTCGAAATTCGTTTTCTCTTCCGACCCAAAAGACTTCGCCCGACAATTTGTCGACTCTGAGTAGGCGAATTCCCGACCTGGTCCCGATCGTGTCCGGTGGTCCAAACGGGATACCTAAGCCAAGGGCGATGTACTCTGACTGCGGGTCAATGGTGCCGGTAAATCCATGGGCCTCTAGATCCTGTGAGGACATGGCCTTAATTGCGAAGGGAAAGTAGTAATCAAATTTATCTGGATTATCGTCGTATTTGAAACCGACCACTGTCAGCGGGGCACTGTTTCGAGGATGGTCCGCACTTACGGTCCGGGAGTTGGCGTGAACGACGTCCGCAATTTGGCCCAAGGTGACCGATTGGGCCTGTGAAAAGTGACAAAGTAAGGCCATCATGGGGGCTATAGCGAACATCGCGAATCTCATGCGGTCTCCTTCAAGTTGGAAGTTGCGAAGTACAATATTGATGCCAGTCGGCGGGCGCCCGTTCGTAGTTTCAGGTCCTTGGTCAGAAGACTGACGTTCGCCCCATAGACGGAGAATAAATTCTACCTCTATTCTAGAGTTAGGGTGGGGTTATGAACAAAAGACATTCTCTGTTTATTGGTGCCGTGTTTTCGATCGCGTATTCACTACCGGTCACGGCGGCAACCGAATTTCCGGTGACCGCGCGCTTGTTTGTGGGTGCGGTCTCAACAGATCCTAAAGACGTGAATACTGAAATGAAGGCCGAGAGCTTAAAAGAGTTCGGCACGATCACGCAATTCGGAGCCGAGGCCACTTATCCGTTGGCCAAACTTATCGATGTGGGCTTTCGTTACACGTTGCGAACTTCTAAGGTCACCGAAAATCCGGATGACTCGATCACAGACTACTATGCCGATTTGAAGCAAGAGGCCGTATCTGGCGTGGTGCGCGTTCCGATCTTGAATACATCCATTGTAAAACTGGATGTCTTTGGTGCGGTGGGTGGTACCAACACCACTTTGAAAATCAAGACTCTTTCGCAAGAGGGTGAGTTAAATAAAAAAGGGGACAATGGCTGGTTTGGTTCGATGGTCGCCAACTACGGCGCCTCTGTAGCCGTCGGTTACAAAGGTTTTTACTTTGTCGTTGAGGGCGGCTACGAAGACAACAAAGCCAAAGACCTGAAACGCACCGGCACTGTCAACACCAACATCGAAACCATCGATATCTCGGGCTCGTACATCTCGGTGGGCTTAATGTTCGATGGAGTTAAGGCGACGAAGAAGTAACTAAATTTGGCTCTATGGGCCCTCTGATGGTCACCGCGTTTCATTTTGTACTCCTGGTTTACTTATTAGATTTTTAGGCTGCTTCGTGCAGCTGAATGAAATCGTTGAGAAACAGTAGTCAGAGAAATTTCAGCGTCGCGCCTCGGCCCAATTTATTCAGATCTGATATCGGCGGTTCTTGCGGGCGTCGTTTATTGTTTCAATTCTTCCATCGGCGGCCAGTTGGTGAACGACTCTTTGAGCTTGCCGCTCTGACAAGGGCGTGTACCGAGCGATTTCGCGGGTAGAGAAATGGCGAGCGCCACCGATCTTTGTTTTCAAGATCTGGTGAATTAGACTCTCCACATCGGGAAAGCTCATTTTTTCATACAGAAGAACGCCGCCTTCGGACGTGGGCCTGAGGCGATAGCCGTTGCGAGTGGTGGTGAGATTCAGGGGGACTTTGACGCCATCACAATCAACGCCTATTCGACGCATCAGTTGGTAGACCCGTTGTAGAGAGTGAACCACATCAAAAGCCTGATCGTTGAAGAGTCCATTGAAGATCTTGTAAACCGTCCAAGGCTGATAAAAGTCTGATAGCAGGTGAAGCACTCCGCGGTATTGAAGGCTGCCGAATTTGAAGGGCATATTTTCTCCCGTCAAACCGTCGATGATCTTCGTGGGCAGTTGCTCGGCACGATGGTCATATAAAAGGTAGGGTGCCGGTAGTAGAGGCCCTAGCGCGCTCTGACCAAGACGTCGACGAACCGAAGGGAAGGGCGTCCCATAGTAAAGGCGGGCGCCAAGGCGTTCGTCGTTGGAGGCCAAGGCGACCTCCATATCAAGACCTCGCAGAGTTTCCCATTGTTGGGCCTTTCGGAGTGTAGCGCGTAAGTCATCGATGCGCTGCCGGTGAATAGTATTTGGGTCCAATCGAAAATTGGCGATGGCCAACCACTTTTCGATGAGGAGTTGAGGTGCACCGCTTTCTTTGGCGGTGGAATTTTTAAGTTCCAAAAGAGTCTTTTGGGCCCGTTCGACCTGGTTTATGTGTAGGTCGATTTGCGCTTGTAAAAGAGTGCCCATGAGTCGCAGGTGAACCGACTCATGCCCAAACTTTTTAAGAAGGGTTCGAATTTCAAATTCTGCTTTGTCGAGGTCCTCACAGAATATAAGTGATGCGGCAAGATTCAACCGTACTAGCTTTTCCATCCGTGGATCTAAGGACTGATTCAGACCGTTTTCCAGAAGC
>JBFWON010000113.1:0-12946 GCA_050250515.1 Bdellovibrionales bacterium
TCCCGCGATGATGTGCCAATAGTCGTTCACAACAGTCCATGATGGACTAGTGGTTCCTCCGGGCGCAGTGGAACCGCCCGAGTTGTCGCATGCATTGTCGGCGGACTGATTGCTAATCCAGCGTTGAGAGTTGGTCGTACTTGTCACGCCACCTCCATCGCAAACAGAGGTAAATACAAGATCATTTGCGCCACTAGAAGAAAGAGTTACGGAGGCAGTGGTGCCAATAGCGAAGGCATTGTTGGTGCTTGTGTAGGTGGTCGTTTGATCCACGCCGTTGGCCGAAAATATTCCGACGTGAAGGCTACCCTCCTGAGTGAGGTGTCCGCCTAACGAGACCACAAGTTCGTTCGATCCCGTATTGGGCTGTGTACCGGGTGGTAGGGACCAAAGGTCGCTGTACGCCTCCGTGCATCCGGTGATGGTTTGGTGAATCAGTTGGGTGAGGGCCACCCCGCCATAGGTTATTCCCGAAACCGTGGGCTGAGTGTCTGACGCGCAGTTGGCACCGACATGAACTGAGACGGCCAGTGCGCGGTCAATTCCTGGTCCGACGGTAAAATCGGAGCGCTGTCTCGTCGTGACGCTTCCATTGGAAAGTGTGGAAGTGGAGGTGTCATAAGTCGCAGTGGATGCAGTAGCCGCTTTGAACGAGGCTCCTAACATGATCCAGTAATCTGAGGCGGTCACATTGTAAGACAGGGCCGTCGTACCACCAGCCGCTCGAAATCCACGGGCGGCGGCCATTCCGGGCCAGTCCCAAAATCCCTCTTGATACAAAATAGTGTGACCCGTGGTTGTCATGTTGTTGGCGGCGTAGGCACCGCCAATCACCAAGTCATTTGCTCCGCTAGACGACAACGTGGCGCTCGCCGTGGCGCTATTACCGCTGTTGGTGACAGTACTTGTGAAGGTGGTGGTTTGGTGGACATTGTAGGCCGAAACCGCGCCGACGCGAAGGTTGTCGGTGTATCCCGTTACCGGACTGGCGAGAGTCACGATC
Source organism: Bdellovibrionales bacterium (assembly GCA_050250515.1). Classification (GTDB taxonomy): domain Bacteria; phylum Bdellovibrionota; class Bdellovibrionia; order Bdellovibrionales; family UBA1609; genus JALHOQ01. Next base: position 1,004 of record JBFWON010000113.1, read on the forward strand.
ACATTGTTTGTGCCGGTTGATGGTTGAGTGCCAGCGGGCATGGCCCAAAGCTCCACACGGTTTCCGGTGCAAGAGCCATTGGTAGCACTGGTGATAAGTGTTAATGCCACCCCTGCATAAGTGACAGAGGTCGTGGCGGGTGTTGAAACTCCGCAAATATTTCCAACATAAACGAAAACGGCCAGTTGACGATTGGAATTGGATGCGACGGTCAGAGGCATGCTGATTTCGGAGACGCCAGAGACACCTGCGGTTGCATCGAGAGCCGCCACCGCGTGTAAAATCCGGCAAGATAAAAGCAGGCCCAGGGCCAGCAGCCTGAAAACGTTCCGCATAACATGATCTTATCGGGATTTTATGAATGGTTGAACAGAGGAGGTATTAGAATATTGCCGGTACCTTGAGGTCGCGTTTCAAAGTGCGCCGGTGGCTTAAAATGATTCAGTCAATCAGTCAAAATGAAACGAAGCTATGTCAATTTTAGCGTGAGCCCAGGACAAGGTGACGACCCGACCATTCGAACAGCTTGATAAACTGGCCAAAACTCAATTCGCTTAGTTTGATCGAGCGAGAGATGAATCTTTCGGTATCCGCTTGAATTTGATCCAAATCGTGAACGCCGTTTGAATTCAAAATAATTTCGCGATGCTCTTTACGCTTCATCCATCGTTCAATCATGGGGCGGTCGACCTCAAGATGGAATTGAATTCCGTAAACGCGATCCCCATAGCGAAACGCTTGGCCGGGGATGAGTTCTGAAGTGGCCAGGTGATGGGCCCCTAGTGGAGGTTCGAACTCATCTTGGTGGATTTGAAAAACACTCTCCCCATTTTTATAACCATTGAAGAACTGGTCACCGGCACCCTTGCCTGTGAGATGAATTGGATACCAGCCAATTTCGCGGTGCTTGGCTTTGCGAACAGGTGCGCCCAAAGCTTTGGCAATGAGCTGAGCTCCGAGACAAATTCCCAGGACCGGGATATTGAGCTTAAAAGCCTGTTCGATAGCCTTCAACTCCATTTTCAAATGAGGAAATTTGTTGGCCTCATAAACGCCCATAGGGCCACCAAGCACCACGAGCCCGTTGTAGTCTGATAAATCGGCCTGGAAGTCGGGGTGCCGCTCAAAATTCACATAGCGAAGGCGAAAACCTTCGTTCTTGAGCATGGCGTTGAGAGTGCCCAAGGGTTCATGGGCAACATGCTGAAAAACCATTATCTTGCGCACCACCACAGTTTGCCACGACTGACAGAAAATTTCATGGAATTCAATTTGACCGGCAATGGTCGCTGATTCACTTTGGGGCACTTAGCGGAAGGGTAGATATGAACTTTGAACGGGTGTTTAGCGGAGCTCCCTGGGAAAAAAAGGTCGGCTACTGTCGGGCACTCAAAGTTGGGGATCATGTGTATATCACTGGCACGGCTCCCGTTTTGGAAGATGGAAAGACGGCCTCACCCGGCAATGCGTACGAGCAAACCAAACGTTGCTTGGAAATCATTCGGTCGACCTTGGCTCAATTGGATGTTCCTATGGAGAGAATTGTGCGAACCCGAATGTTTGTGATCGACATATCTCGTTGGCGCGAGTACGGCCGAGCTCACCACGAATTTTTTAAAGATCATCCGCCCACGACCACCATGGTGGAAGTTCGTCGGCTAATCGATCCCGATATGTTGATTGAGATCGAAGCCGACGCCCGTTTGTAGTCGTTTCTAGAGAAATAAGAAGTACCTCATCATTTGACTGACTTCGCGGTCTTTACCGCTGGTCAGTTCAAACTCGTGGCAGGAAGCCCAGTTATGGATAACTTTGGGACCAGAGGAAAGTCGAACCGAAATACTGATCGAAGCCGCATCCGCGCACAACGGTAAGTCAGGTTGGAGGTCGATGAGTTTGTCAGCCTCTGAGATGCCTCGAACCAAATCGCGAAATTTACTCATAGCCGCTGGTGAAAAGCGCGAGAGAAGAGTTCTTTGAGTTTGGCCCGATTCAATTTGATGAACTTCTAAAACCATGCGTCCGTTGTCATGCAGAGTTAAGAGGCGCGTCTCAGGTTTTGGCTCATAGCCATTTTGCTTTTCAGCCGTTATCAACGGGCGAGCGACTGCGACGGTGGAAAATAAAAATAGTAGTGTTGCGATTGTGCGATTCATTTGGCCCCCTTTTTCAGCTGAAACGATATCAGAATTTGGAAAAAGGGCAAAGGCATGGCCATCCGTGGCTCTAGGTATAGGTGTAAGTGAGTCTAGGTTAGCGCGGTTGAACCCCAAAGAGGCTAGACAAAATTGGATAGTTCCGCCTCATTTTGAACCACATTGACAAGGGCGAGGTCGCCTATTGAACTAGGGGGATGAATGTCAGCTTGTTTGTTCTAATTCTGGCGTCAATCTGGTCCCCCGTGAGCGGTGCCCAAAGCAAGATTTTAATTTATGACGGACCTGGCGCCTGCGAAGATTGTGCTCGGGAGATTTCGGCCCTGTTGAAGGGCAAAGGATACCAGGCTGAGATCATTCGACCTGAGCAAGTCACCGAGGCCCGGCTGAAACAAGCGTCGTTATACATACAGCCCGGTGGCGACAACACCATGAATGTGCGAAATGCTTTAGGAAAAGACAAACTCGCCCTGATTAAGAACTACGTATTGAAAGGTGGAAACTATCTTGGAATTTGTTTGGGTGCCGTGTTGGCTTCAACAGACCAAGACGACGATGGAAGTCCGATGCTCGGTCTGCTCCCCGTTAGTTCGGTCGAAGCAAATGATATGGCGGCCAAGGTCGTCCCAGTTACGGTTTCATCCGGTGGATTTGGTGTGCGCCATACCTTTGTGCAAGATCCTCCCACGTTGAAGCTGCTAAATTCCAAGGCGGCCGTGCAAATTCTGGCGCGCTACGCGAATGGTGGAATTGCGGGGGTTAGCGGTTCGGCAGGCAAAGGAAAGGCCGTCATTTTTGGCCCGCACTTTGAGGCCAGTAAAAACTGGGCAGAGTTTCACAAGCTGAAAGATCCCGACGGGCAAGATGAACAAGATGTCTTTATGCACTTTGTTCGCATGGCGCTACCGGCCTCGATCAAGCCGGTGTCCGCCCCGGCCTCCGGCAAGACCGCCCGATAAATTAGAAGCGAAATTTTTCGATCAAACTCGCCAGTGATTTGGCCTGCTCGGGAATAGAATTGTCCCGCGGCATAGGAGTTTCGAGACGAGCCGATAAAAGAGAGCCTGGCTCGGCCAAAACGGGCTCCCACCGATCGGTGACGGCGTGTTGGGCACGAGCTTGTTTGGAAGCCGATTCAAGCAGGATCAAATCTCCACGTACAATAACAAATTGGTAACTGAAAGTTCGTTGGTGGCTGAGCCAAACGCGCGCGCGATAAACGAGCTCGTCATTCAGGTGCATGGCAAATTGTTGAGTGCCACCGAGATGATCGGTGATGAGAACGAAAAGAGTTTCCTCCTCATAGACGGCCACACCATTTAGCTCCACATGGGTGCCGATGGTTTCACCAGTCATTTTGGTGGAATCAACGAAGAGTGGGTTGGCCTTAATCACCAGAGCTCCTTTGCCAATTCAGTGTAAGCTTTGGCAGCTGAGCAGCGAGGGGCGTACTTGTGCACCGGTGCGTGGCGATGATGAGCCTCTTCGACTGCGATGTTGTCGGGAATATAATTCGAATAAACTTTGAGCCCGTAGGTGTCTTGCACCTGTTGAATCACTTGTTTGGCCACGCGGCGGTCGCGGTAGCGAGTGATCACCACGCCACGAACACCCACCTTGTAGCCAAGACCCGCTCGCAAGTTCTTGAGCGTGTCCAGAATCAGTTCGATTCCCTTAAGTGAGAAATACTCGGGGCAAATGGGAATAATAATATCCTTTGAGGCCATCAGGGCGTTGACGGTCATAAGTCCAAGCGATGGCGAGCAATCAAAGAGAATCGAGTCATAGCGGCGCACGATCGACTCCATCCTGCGGCGAAGAAGCGTTTCTCGACCGAAGTGGGCGGCCAGCTGCACGTCGATACCGCTCAACATAATTTCGGCGGGGATGACATCGATGTCGAAGGAGTCGGAGTGAACAATGGTTTCTTCAATGGGAGTGCCTCCCATGATGACGTCAAAAATAGTTTTCTCGAATTCGCGATCGCCGAAAACGGCCTTGGTCGCGGAGGACTGGGGGTCCAAGTCGATCAGGAGTACCTTCTTCCCCATGTGCGCCCATCCAGCCGCTACGTTCAACGACGTAGTGGTCTTGGCGACGCCGCCTTTTTGGTTGATCACCGACACTACGGACATAGAACCCCTCTTCCAACTGTCAGATCATCATAAAAAATCCCTACCCAAGACCGCAAAGGCCTTTTGTCTACCAAGCCTTGTCCAAGACTTTGGTCGTGGAATGACTCAGCGTCAAAATAGGAAAGGCCGAGCTTTTGGGGCTCGGCCTTTAAGGGACCGGATAAAAATAGTCCCGCGAATGCGCTGACAGTTCCGTCGGCTTTCTGTCAATTAGCGGCAGTCGTAGAGTAAGCCCAGGCGGCATTTTTCAGTAAATCGCACACTTATGCGCTCAAAGAGATTGGTGCCGGGACCGTGGATTCCTTCGCCATGAACAAACTTACCAGCCACCATACGATAGCCGGCCATGCGGCGCCCGCCGGGGAGATATTGGCGCAGATCCATCCCGGGGCCGGCGTCGGCAGCGGGCCTTCGAGCGCCACCGTATTGATTGCTGTCATCGGAGTTTCCGTAATAATTGCCTGAGCTCGGATTGTAGCCTCCGCTTGCGCCCTGATAGCCTTGCAAAATATCGGTTGAGTAACCGGGCGATCCGGGACCACCGCCACGGCGATCGTTGTCTAATTTGGCGGGGTTGGAATCTCCGCCGCCGAAACTACCGCCGGAGTTGTTAGAGACCGTACCGTTCTGTTGGCCGCCTTTGTTGTTGGTACCCGCACCGCTTTGTTCATAAGGTTGCTGAGTACCGGCTGATGGAGTGTTGATGTTGAAGTCCGAAGCCTTGGGTGAACCATCGGCTGTGTTGCCAAAGCCGCTCTTGCCGGTTGGGACTTCTTTTTCAGATTTGCAGCCGGGTGCGCTGGGGTCGACGTCACAATTGTTGGTGTCGTAGCGCGAATTGGTGGAGGCCGAATTGTAACTGCTAGGGTCGGAGTAACCTGAACCGCCGCTGTCACCACCGCCGCCCCCGCCACCACCACCTGTCGGGCTTGGCGATCCACCACCTGCAGTCGGACCCGTCTTGTTGTCATTTGGTTTTTGCGTGCTTGGAGGAGTCGACTGGGGATCGGCCGCCGCAGCTTGTGTGCACCGTTGAGCGAGGTAGGAGGCGGAAAGTGATTGCTGCGATTGACTGGCCACCTGGCGCACTTGGTTTTCCAACTGGACGCAGGAATGTAAGGCCGTGGCAATTTCTCTTTGTTTTGAATTCGTTTTACCAGCGGTGGTTCCAGAGTCTGCGCATAGGCTTCGGCATTGGCTAACTAAATTCGTACAGGTCGCGCTATTATTATTGTTGGTAATTACGACGGCATCATTGGTCCGTTTATATTCATCGCAGGCCTTGGCCAGCGACGATGCGTCCACGGTTTGTGGGTTGGTCGATTGAGATAAAAGACTGCGGCATCCACTTTGAGCGTCTGACAATCCTTGCTGGCAGCTTTGCAATAGCTGAGGCCCTACATCTGTAGTCGCGGGTGGAGTGGACGAAGGCGGCGTCGCCGGTTTTCTTGGAGGAAGGGGTGGTGTTGTGGGGGCTACGCCTGCTGTAACGGGCGCGGGCCTTGAAAGTACCTTTATGTCCTCCATGGGAACCTCTGAGGGGCACACCGGGCTTTCCGCACAACCAGTGGAGGCCGTTTGGCAGCCGGCATTTCCCCCGCCTGTACAAAACTCCCTCGCTGCAGGTACGCACTTAGGATGTGACGAGTTTGGAAAGCCCATGCAGTTGCCACAGTCGGCGATAACCGAACTATAGGTTGAATACATCCCACGAAGGACCTTGTTCATGGTCAGTTCGGCGCACTGATCGGCACTCTTGGCGCAAGAATTCCCCATAAGTGGCTGACACTGGGTGATTGAGCAGGGATTCGGCCGTGAAAAACACCAAGTTCGTACATTAGCCGAGTTGGAGCACGTGGCAGCGGCACCGGCTACGCCCAAGCAAGTCCTGCAGGCTTCAACGTAAGCGTCGTAGGTGGTCGCGGCTTTGGAAAGCTCGTCACACGACTGCAGTGTCTGCCCGTTAGACAAGCCAGAAAAAATTATAAAGCTCAATAAAATCAATAGATTAAATTGGACGGGGACCATTGTTCTATATTATAAACGACTTTCGTAAAGAAGCCCGTAGGAAGCGCTATATGGATCAATTTGAGACGGTCAAAACTCTGCAGAAAATCGCGCTCATGGTATTCTACTTTTTCAGTTCAGTGACCCTTGCTCAGACACCCATCGAAATTAGATTGTTTCAGAGTATTTCTGCGGTCGGCCCGATGACGATTGAGGAATTTGCGGCCATTTTGCCTGGCAAATCCAGCGTGAACAGAAAGATTCGAGCTTTGGAGGGTGAATTCTCAGCACTCGGTTACTTCAATTGTGGTGAGTATTTTGGTTCGGCCCAGGTGGTAGGGCGTGGCGATGTGATTGTAACGGCCAGACACAATTTTAAGAATATGGCCGGTGACCGATTGCTGACCACTTTTGAAAGTTGTGAGTTTACGGTTGCGGCCCCCAGTCTGGGTCAGAAAAGATACAAGATTGTTTCGGCAGCGTTTGATCCCGACCTTTCCATTAGCACGGCAGATGAAGATTGGGCGGTTGCTAAATTGGAAAGAGTGGTAGAGCACGCCCAGCCATTGGCATTTGTAAATAATGATTATGAGCCTCAGGTCGGTCAATTTTTTGTTCAAACCACCGCCTTTGATTCTACTTTCCGTCGAAATGAACTCACTCCTAGAAGCTTTCAGGTATGTTCTGTACGCGAAAATCGGAGTTGGGTTGGCATGTCGATGATAACCGATTGTCAAAATGGTGGGGGTGCGTCTGGAAGCGCTCAACTTGTGCAAACAGAAGGCAAATTTCAGCTGATCAGTATTGCTATTAGGAGCAATCGGGCTGCGGGTAGAAGCGCTAGCGCGCCCCTCAAGGGCGCCTTTCTGCAAGCGCTGAAGCAGATGACAGGGATCATTGGGCCTCAGTAGGCCAGCCTTAAGTCTCGAGTGAACTGACATCCCTCGCCGATTGGTGAATGATAGGGTGTGGTCAAAATCAAGTGTGGAATTCAGACCGTAGTCGTTGAACCTCAGCCTTGGGATTCCAATTTATTGGGCCGCCAGTGTGGGCGGGTTGTGGATATCTTGGGGAATTCTGTGAATCCCGATTATCGGGCTTTGCCTGATGGTCTTCGGCAGGCAGGAATGGACTATGTAATCCTTCGGCGCCCCCAGGATCGATGGGCTGAGCTCCACGCTCTTGAGGCCGCAGGATTTCGGATTTTAGATGGCATTTTGACTTTGCATCGGGACTTGAAGGTGACGCCGGCTCAATCGCAGAAGGGAATTCGCCTTGCCGGTGAGGCCGACGCGGATGGGTTGGGGCAGATGGCGGCCCGGGTTTTTCGCTATTCGCGCTTTCACAACGATCCCTTATTGAGCGATGAGATCGCAGCCAAGGTCCACTATGAGTGGACACGAAATTCTTGTTTAGGATCGGCCGCTAAGGCGGTCTTGGTGGCAGAAGAAGATGGAAAGCCCGCGGGCTTTGTAACCTGCAAAGACCTAGGCGGTGGCTCTGGACAGATCAATTTGGTCTCGGTCGATGTGGGTTTTCAAGGCAAAGGATGGGCGAGAAAGCTTTCCGAACACGCCTGTGCTTGGTTTTCTGAAAACGGATTTTCACAAGTGGAAGTACAGACCCAGACCAGCAACTTTTCGGCCATGCGGGCCTACTTAGGTGCTGGCTTTGCCGTTGAAAAATCTTGGTTCACTCTGCGTTGGGCGCCTTAGTCGTTCATCAACTGGCGCGCGGACGTGACGTGTTTCTCATAAAAATCGAAAGTCCGCTCAAGAGCGTCTTTTAGCGTGTACTCCGGCGACCAGCCTAGGTCTTCTTGCGTGTTGTTGATCCAAGGCACACGATTCTTCACGTCTTGAAACCCTTTGCCGTAGTACTGCTCAGAAGAACTCTCCACCAACTGTGTTTTCATGGCGTTGTCCTTGTAAACCGGGCGCTGGCGAGCCGTGGCCAGCATCATTTCGGCAAGCTCACGAACTGACACATTGTTGCCGGGATGACCCACATTGTAGATCTTTTTACTGGCGACACCATTTTTGTTTTCAATGATTTTCATGAGGGCCGACACCCCATCATCGATGTACGTGAAACATCGCTTTTGCGTGCCGCCGTCGACCAGTTTAATGTTTTGTCCCCTCACAATGTGACCCAAGAATTGCGTCAGCACGCGCGAGCTGCCCTCTTTCGGCGTGTCCATATTGTCGAGGCCGGGCCCGATCCAATTGAACGGTCGAAACAGAGTGTAATCCAAGCTCTTGTGCTCGCCATAGGCGTAGATCACTCGATCCAGTAATTGTTTGGAACAGGCATAAATCCATCGTTGTTTGTCGATCGGTCCATACACCAAGTTCGATTGGTAGGGGTGAAAGGCTTCGTCTTCGCACATGCCGTAAAGCTCTGAAGTGGAGGGAAAGATGAGTCGCTTCCCATACTTCACACAGTGGCGAACAATGTGTAGGTTACTTTCAAAATCGAGTTCAAAAACGCGCAGGGGATCTTTGACGTAAACGGCGGGGACCGCGATCGCCACAAGGGGCAATACGACATCGCATTTTTTGACGTGATACTCGATCCATTCGTTATTGATCAACACGTCGCCGTCGAAAAAAGTGAAGTCTTTGTTGTTACTCAGTTCTTCAATTCGATCGCTCATCATGTCCATGCCGAACACTTGGTATTGGCCAGTGGCTAAGAGGGCACGGGATAGATGATGGCCGATAAAGCCGTTGACGCCGAGGATGAGAACCTTCTTCATATTGTCTCCACGCTGAGTTTCAGAATAGAAACTTCAATTGCGGTGCGCAAGGCCAGGGCCAGGGCCTGTCTGGCAAAAAGTCTAGTGACTCGCGTGAGTGGCAGTTTACAAAAATCTAATGCCTTGCGGATCAGGGCTTTTGCCTAAACAATGGGACCCTAACTTTTAGGAGGTTCCTCATGGCAAAAACAAATCCAGTCGGATGGTTCGAAATTCCTGTTAAAGACATTTCGCGTGCGAAGAAGTTTTATGAGAAATCCTTCGGTCAGGGTTTTAACGATATGAACATGGATGGTTGGAAGATGGCGATGTTCGCAAGCTCTGGGCCGGAGGCTTACGGCTGTGGTGGAATGTTGGTGCAAGGCGAAGGATACACGCCCTCCCACGCGGGTTCGTTGGTTTACTTTTCGGTTCAGGATATCACGGCAACGCTTAAAACCATTGAATCATGCGGCGGTAAAACATTGATGCCTAAGAAAAGCATTGGAGAGCACGGATTTATCGCCATGTTTGAAGATTGCGAAGGCAACCGAGTCGCTTTACACGCCATGGGCTAAATTTCTGAGCCCATTTACTGAAAAGGTTATTCAAGTCGTTCGGTCGATCCCGCGTGGTCGAGTCGCCACCTACAAACAGGTGGCGGCCCTCGCGGGTCACGAACATGCTTCACGAGGCGTTGCCTGGATATTGAATTCTTGTTCGCGCAAATACAATTTGCCGTGGCATCGAGTCCTCTCATCCCAAGGTCGAATTTCGTTTCGCCCCACTACCCATAATTTTACCATGCAACGAAAATTGCTCTGCGCCGAAGGCGTGGAGGTCGATGCGGGCGGGCGGTTAGACATGGTCCGCTTTCAATGGCGAAAAAAGTCCAGGACTAGACGTCGGGGGAAAAGTCCGCGACTCTTGGGTTAGGGGGGCACATGAGTGAAAAACGTTTCGTAATGGGCAAAGGACGTCTTGAAGCCTTTAGCGATGGAGTTTTGGCGATCGTCATCACCATTATGGTGTTGGAAATGAAAGTGCCCCATGGGCAAGACTTCGAAGCGCTTTTTCCACTGCTACCGGTCTTTTTGAGTTACGCACTTAGCTTTGTCTATCTGGGAATCTATTGGAACAATCACCACCATATGCTTCATACGGTGGAGCGCGTGTCGGGTCCGATTCTCTGGGCCAATCTGCATTTGCTGTTCTGGCTCTCACTTTTGCCGTTTGCCACGGCGTGGATGGGAGAAAATCATTTCTCGCAGGCTGGGGCCGCGTTGTACGGAGTGGTGCTGCTTCTGGCCGGTATTGCCTACTTTGTTCTGCAAATCACGATCATTCGTTCTCAAGGTACAGAATCACTCTTACAAAAAGCCATTGGTTCGGATTGGAAGGGTAAGATTTCGCCACCGGGCTATGTCCTGGGAATTGGACTCTCGTTTATTTCACCCTACGCGGCCATGTTGGTTTATGTCTTGGTCGCTCTGATTTGGGTGGTGCCTGATCAACGTATCGAGCGCATGACCACCTAGTCTGAAGTCGAGGTGAAGGTCGATGAGAACCCCATTGGTTTCGAGCCATGGTAACCTTTCTGCGACTACGCGAGGTCTCAGGACCTGGAGGACATATGATTCGACTCTTAATCATTTTCTCTTTTCTGGTGACTGTGCCGGCCCACGCTTTAATTGAGCTCAAGGCGCATTACGGAAAATGGACGGGCGAGCCCAAGGATTTCAACACTCGAATCGAGAGCACCTTTGTCAATCACCCTAATTTTTCCGGACCCGACATTATAGGTGGCGACTTACTGTTGACCCCGATGATGATGACGTGGGTGTTTGGTGTTCGTTATGAGTCTTTCGATATGAAAGAATCAGGCGACATCACGGTGTCCGGCCTGACCATCAGCTCGGATGCCAGCGTCAAGGGGCATAGAACCTCTGCGCTGTTGGGAAAGCGCTTTGTTTCCCTTCCCGTCGGGTACATCGGAATACTCTTTCACTATGGTCTTGAAAACAAAGCAGACTACAATCTGAATTTGGGCGGCGTCGACAATAAGTATAACGGTGTTGTGGACACCAGTTACGGCGGCGGAATCGAAAGTGCCTTTAAGCTTGGCCCCCTCCTAATGGGAGCCGAGATCGGTTACACCTGTTTTAAGGTTAAAAAGTGGAATGATTCCTCCAAGAATCCCATTTCAGATTCTAGTGGTGAGATCCCATTTGATCTCACCGGCATGTATTACCATGTCACATTGGGCGTTTCGCTTTAACCGCTAGGTGCGAAGCCTAAATCCAGTGCGGAAGATCCAGCTAACAGCCACGATGCAGGCGGTGAGGAAAAGTCCAATCATGATTAAACTCACATTCAAGCTGACATCGGCCTGACCGAAAAAGCTCCAGCGAAAACCGCTGATTAGGTAGACGACTGGATTGAGCAGGGAAACTTTGTACCAGATGCCAGGCAGCATTTTGATCGAATAAAAACTTCCACCCAAAAATGTCAGCGGAGTAATCACCAAGAGTGGGATGATTTGTAATTTCTCAAAACCGTCGGCCCAAATTCCAATGATAAAGCCGAACAAGCTGAAGGTCAGGGCCGTCAAAACCAAAAATAAGATCATCATCAAAGGATGAGCCACCTGATAGCTGACAAAGAATCTAGCTGTCAGCAGGATGATAGACCCAATGATCAGGGACTTGCTGGCCGCCGCGCCGACATAGCCAAAGAGGACTTCAACGTAGGAAACCGGTGCGGACAAAAGCTCATAAATGGTGCCGGTGAACCGTGGAAAGTAAACTCCAAAGGAAGCATTTGATATGCTTTGGGTCAGCACCGAGAGCATCACCAAACCGGGCACAATAAACGAGCCATAGTCTACGCCTTCTATGCTGGCCATGCG
>JBFWON010000114.1:0-12648 GCA_050250515.1 Bdellovibrionales bacterium
CTGTACGAGAACACTCGTGGAATCGTTGAGGCCTACTCTCCCGAGTCCGGTCAGTTTTCCGAGTTTGGGCAAGGACTCTTTGACCGGAACAATCGTATTCATGCCGTCATTCTGGAACGCAAGGATTCATCCGGACAATTCAAGCGACTCGGTCACCTGCTGAAGCCAGCGCCACCGGCCCAGGCGTTTCCGGGTAATGCCGCCGTTCTAGACAAGCTTAGAGAACATGCTCTGGACAGTGGGGTCTCCTTTGTAGAATACGAAGGCATGCCGGCGACATTAGCCACGGCTTTTCGCCTTGGTGAGAAAGATGATCCGCGCCCTTCGGTTGTCTTCGTTTTGTACCAAGCCAACGACCTATTGAATGCTTTTGTCGGTTCGGGATCCACATTCGTGGTCAGCTCGACGGGCCGGGTGGCGATTGGGACTCTTGAGGTAGTAGGAACCGATTTGGATTTACTGCGTCCTCTTTTGGCGAACACCGCTTCCGAAGGCACTTCCGAAGTTAAGTTGTCAGATGGCGCTCAATATCTGATCTCTTTTTCCAAAGTTGGATTCGGAGATTTCATGGTGATTTCTCGGACCAATCGAGCTCGGGCGCTTAAAGCAGTCCAGGTCCTGGTGGTTCAGTCTTTATTATTCTTCGTTATGCTCTTGGCGACGACCTTCCTTATATCTGTATTTGCTTCGAATCGTTTGACCTCGACGATTCGCGAGCTTTTCGAGGCGACTCGCAAAATAGCTCAGGGCGACTTCAATGTGAAAGTGGAGTCAAAATCGGGCGACGAAGTGGGGGGCCTGGCCGATAGCTTCAATTGGATGGCTGCTGAAGTTTCTCGCCTTCTTTCCGAGACCGCTGAAAATGCTCGAATGCAAAATGAACTTTCAACAGTTAAAACGGTGCAAGAGACACTGTTCCCACCTTCCCAAAGTCAATTTGGACCGGTTCGTATTGCGGGTCACTTTGAGCCAGCCAGTGAGTGCGGTGGTGACTGGTGGAATTACTCAAGAATTGATAACAAAATCTACCTGTGGATTGGGGATGCGACAGGACACGGTGCTCCTGCGGCCCTTATCACAAGCGCGGCCCGCTCGGCCGCTGCGGTGATCGAATCGATGCCGGACATGACGCCCGGAAAGGCGTTGTCTGTACTGAATCGTGCCATTCATCAGACCTCAAAGGGTCAGATCTTAATGACGTTTTTTGTTGCGGCCATCGACCTGGATCAAAATACATTCACTTACGCCAATGCGAGCCATGATCCGCCTTACTTGCTCCGCCGATCGGGCGAAAAGATCACGCGAAAAGATATTGTCCCTCTCAATGATGTCAATGGCCCTCGTTTAGGCGACGCCAAGGACTTTATGTATGACGAGATCACTCTGGACTTCACTCCGGGCGATCTGGTGTTTATGTACACGGATGGAATCTTAGATGTTCAGGATCCGGCGGGGAAAAAGTGGGGCGAACGGGCCTTTCTGAAATCTCTAGTCGACAGCGCCAATTCCACTTCTGAACTAGACGGAAAGCTGAATGTGATTATCGATCAAATTCAGAAATTTCGTGAAGGCGCACAACTGATTGATGACGTCACCATGGTGATGTGTGAATTTGACCGGAGGGCTGCGTGAGCGCGCGAAAGCTAGCCCCTACGGTCGCAGAGCAAATCGATCTTAAGGTCAATAGGGCATATGTCGCTACCCCGTCCTCCATTGGAGTTACTGAGAACGAACAGCCGTCAGATTTGCTAAGATTTGCCTTAGATCAGGGGTTCAATCATATTTGTCAACGGGATGGATTTGATTGCGCCCGGGAGATTGCGAGTGCAGAGTCGATGATCGCAGATCCGGAGTCTTTTTTCAAACATCCAGTCTCAACGATCATCAGTCCCAGTTCGGCGGGGGCGTCTCGAGATGGCGAGATCATCAAAGTTCAAAAAGAATTTCATTCCTCGGCTCAAAAGCGCGAACTTTTGGAGGAGTTTGAAAATTACCTAACGGGTTGTGGACTTTCACAGACCTTAACTGGTGACGTGACCGCGGTTGCTGATGAATTCATCACCAACGCATTATATAATGCCCCATTCATCGACCCGGCGACTTCACACAATCCGGGTCTCAATCGGTTGGACACAGAAATTAACTTGGAAAAGGGCAAGTTTGGCCGCATTACACTAGGCCACGATGAGAATCTATTGGTGGTCGCGTGTGAGGACCCCTATGGATCACTCAATTTGACGCACTACTTGACCAAGATCCAGAAGACGTACCTGAGTGGCCCCGGATCCACGATGAATTTTGGCCGCGGTGGCGCCGCCTTAGGGAGCTACATTATTTTTAACGCCGGTTCCAGTCTCCACTTTGGAGTCAAATCCGCGCGGGTCACCATGCTAAGCTGTGCCTTACCATTGAAAATGAGTTATAAGAAAAGGGTGCAACTCCCGAAACATTTGCATTTGATTCGACTTTGAGGAGGTCCCATGAGTTTCGAAATTGTCAAAAAGCCTGAGGGCGCATCGACCGTCTTGGAGATCAAGGGGAATATTGATGAAGACGCCAATTTCGCCCCGCAAGAGCTGGGTGGAGCCGCAACGGTCGTCTTGGATCTTGAAAACGTGAGTGCCATCAACTCCGTAGGAATTCGAGAATGGATCAAATGGATCAAAGGCCTTCCGGGCGGCGTCGCCCTTAAAGTGCGAAAGTGTCCAAAGATCATAGTCGATCAAATTAATATGGTTTCCGGCTTTTTGCCAGCGAACGCTCAAGTTGAGAGTTTCTATGTACCATATTACTCAGATGCGTCTGGCTCGGAAAAAATGGTCTTATTTCAATTCGGTAAAGAATTTAAAGATGGAGAGGTTCATGCTCCCCCTGAAGTGAAAGACGAATCGGGTGAGCTGATGGAGATGGACGTTATCGAGGCGAAATACTTTAAGTTTTTGAAGAATGGTTGATTATTCTGTTTTTGACTCAACTTTGGATGCGGCTTTTATCGTCGACGGTACCGGTAAAATTACCTACTGCAACGACGCCGCCGCGACGTTTTGTCAGTCGTCTGTCCGACGATTGACGAATAAGGCCGTGCTGTCTGATTTGATGACTCTCGAAGAGCCGGGTTTGTTGCCGTTCAATGAGGAGTCTCAGGGGAGACTCTCGCCAACCGCTTTCATCGAAACCACCTTCCATGTACCCAAAGCAGAGAAATCAGGAAAGGTTCAGGTCGCGATTCGACCCTTGGAAGATGGGCAATGGTTCTTTTTTCTCAGAGATGTGAGCTTGGAGGAGGCCCTCCATTCAAAATATCGATCTGAGCTCAGTCAAAAAGAAGAGTACGCTCGAAATCTTGAAAAGTTGGTCGAAGCTCGAACGGCTGAATTACAGAGAGTGAATGCCACTCTCAATGCGATATTAAACTCACTCGGGCAAGGTTTTTTTACCTTCAAAGTGGATGGTGAATGCGGACAGGTTTACACCCGAGCTTGTGAAGAAGTATTAGAGGGTATACCGGCGGGACAGTCCGTTGCCCGTGTTTTAGGTATTCCAAACCCTGAGCATGAACAATTTCGCAAATGGACAGAGTCTGTCTTCAAAGAGTACTTACCGTTTGATGAGCTCAAGCCGCTCGGACCTGAGGTTTATCCCCATTCCGGTGGAAAACATATTGTTCTCGAATATTACCCCATTCGCTCAGAGGACAACTCGATTGCAGAAGTGGTCGTAGTCGCGACAGATAAGACGGCTGAGCGAAAAGCTCAAATAGAGTTAGAGCAGGAGCGCCAGTACGCTAGCATGATTATTAAGTACATGAAGAACAAGGATCAATTTCACCAGTTTCTTCACTCGGTGAAAAGGTCCTGTTATGATCTATTAGATCTGGCGAAAAGCGCCATGGAAAAAGAAGCCATCGAGCGCAGCTTTCGCATCCTTCACACCCTTGAGGGTGAAGCTGGTACTTTTTCGATTCTCACCTTGCGGGATCAATCTCGTATTTGCCAACATATCTTGGAACCATTCCGAGCAGGGGGAAAAGTCGTCTTAACGGAACACTTGAAATACAAGGCTTCGTTGGATGAACTCAAGTCGGTTCTGGAAAGGTTTTTGAAGGACAATCAAAACATCATTCGTCTGCCTATGCAGGAAGATGTTCGCACCCTGGAAGTGAATCAGGAAGAGATGGAGGGCTTTCTTGACGGACTAGCTAGGTCTCCACAGACAGCCTCTTTTGCGGAGTCTGGCCGAGAACTGTTTCTTAAGGAGCCCATTGAAAACCGGATTCGGTACTATGAAGGATTGGTCGAGAATGTGGCCGAGCGGTTGGGGAAAAAGGTCAAGCCTTTGGTTATTGAAGGTGGGGACATTCGAATTTTCCCAGATCGCTACAAGCCTATTTTTTCGAGTCTCGTTCACGCATTTAGAAATGCTGTCGACCATGGATTAGAAGAACCTGTTGAGCGGGAGTTCGCTGGTAAGGATCCGGCCGGCTTGATTCGAGTCTTATTGAAGAGAGTGGATGGAAAGATTCTCATGACGGTCCAAGACGATGGTCGGGGAATTGATCCAGTCTCATTGCGCGAACGCTTGGGACAGAAGTTTCCGGGCGAAGATTTTTCAGCTTTGAGTGATGACGAAGTTCTTCAACAGGTATTTCGTCCGGGATTTTCATCCCGAGACGAGGTGGGCGAATTTTCTGGACGCGGAGTGGGGCTCGATGCACTGAGAGATGAGTTGGTTCGGGCCGGAGGATCCATCAAAATAGAATCGAAGATGGGCGAAGGAACGACTTTAAAAATTGAAATCCCCGAGCTAACTGATAGAAGCTCGGTCTTGAGGAGCGCCTAGATGTTCGCGAAAGAGACCCATGTGCTCGTCGTTGATGATTCGCTCAATATCCGGCGGATCGTCGTCGACTCACTTCAACGTCTGGGCTTTACGAAAATTACTACGGCGGAGGACGCGGTCGAGGCTTTGGGCAAGTTGAAATTTTTCGTGAAGACACCGCATGCTGTGGGTTTGGTTCTCTCTGACTTGAATATGCCTGGACCGAGTGGATTGGACTTTTTGCGCCAGGTCCGGAATGAAAAAGACTTTCTGACGTTGCCATTCTTGCTGGTCACGACCGAGTCTGAAAAAGGTGCAGTTATTGAAGCTGCTGGAGCCGGCGTGAGTGGATACGTGGTCAAACCGTTCAATCTCGAAACGTTAACCAAAAAAATTAAAGATGCCTGGAAAAAACACAATCCAGACGCTGCAGGATAGCCAGACCTTCGCCCATCCACTTTTTCTTAATAAATTCCGATAAGTAATCGATGCGAAATGCGGCCAAAATACTCATAGTCGATGACGATCGGTCCAGCAGTCAGATGCTGGGTGAGGTGGTAAAACGCCTTGGTTTGAAGGCCATCGTGGTGAACAAGCCAGTCGATGCGATCAACGTGGTCAAACTGCAAACGGTGAACGCCGCGATCGTGGACATTCTCTTGCCCAAAATGTCAGGTGTGGACTTGGTTCAAGAGTTTAGAAAAACCCGGTTTGGCACTAATCCAGTGGTTCTGGTGAGCGGTGTATTTAAGGATAAGAACTTCGCCTCAGACGCCATTCGTAAAACTGGGGCGTCTGCCTTCTTGTTTAAGCCGTTCAACGTTGAGGATCTGACCGCAAGCTTACAGGAAGCGTTTCAAGAATCCCTTTCCACCGAGAAGTGGACCATCCAAACGCTGTTGAGTCGGAAGCTCCCGAGCCCTCGTGAACGAGCGAAGGCGATTGAACATTTAGATGAGATACTTGGTTCTGACTTTCCCTATGTGCTTTGCATGTTAATGGAAGCCCAAGCCTCCGGCCATTTGACCCTGGTGAATCAGGTGGGGGAAATTTTTGGTGTCACCCTGAACAAAGGACTCATCACGGAGCTGGACAGTTCGGAGTCGAACTCAACCGGTGTGCTGGAGCTTATCGCCAAAGGGTATTTGAGCCAAGAAGACTGGGATGAATTTCAAAAGGTGGGTCACAAAAAGTTCACACTCGAGCAATTGATTGCGGACGGACTCGTGAGCCCACACGCCGTCGATTTTGCCAGGCACGATCAAATTATTTTTGATTTTAAGTCGATCTGTGGATCCGAGACTATCAAACTCAACTTTGTGCCAGACGAGGGAGATGAAACTTTATCGCGGCATGCCGTTAAGATTCATGAAATCTTAGAAGTGGCATTCGAATCCGTGGATGAGTTTTTTCCGCTCGATTATTTAACGGCCTTTTACAAAGGGGTTTTGGCCACCTCCGTCCATTGGAGTCGTAAACCGAATGAGATCGCGGCGCTTTGGGCCTCTCCACTTTTGGCAGGCTTAGAAGATCTAAGAGCGGTCATCGATGGTGGTAATGCTCTCTCGGGCATTCTAAAATCCGATGGAGCCGATCTGAACCGGCTGTACCGAGCCATTCACTATCTCGTCTTAAGTCGTCACATTATTTTTGACGATGCGATTCGATCGAAAGACCTATCGGCCGCATTGGATCGATATAAAAAGATCTATGAAGACCTAGTTCATCGATCGCCGGACAAGGTTTTTGAGTATTTTGGAGCGCCTCCCATGGCACCGCCCCGAACGGTAGAGGCCCTTTACAATCAATTTGTAAAATCAAACGGGGTTGAGAATTTGCCCAAAGACACGACTCCTGAGATTCGTGAATATTGCGTAAAGTGCAACGATCTGGTGAAAGCGGCGTTTGAAACGATGACCAACGAGGCCAAGCGCGCGGCCCTGATGGACCAGATGAAAATTGAAGAGGCCGAAAGATCGCGCAAAAGCAAAGAACTAGTGACCCAGGGTGTGGATAAGCTTCGTAAGGGTCAAGCGGCTCAGGCCCTTGAAATGCTTCGTCAAGCGGAGGATCTCTATCCCTCCACTTTACAGTTTTTGATTTTGGTTTGGGCCCGCATCAAATCCGAAGTGGATGTCACAAGGTCCTATCTTCTAGAGACTTCCAAGAAGCTCGACAGTCTTCCGTCGGAAGACCGCAAATCGGCATACTATTATATGGCCATGGGCCTGGTCAAAAAGCAGCTGGGGGATCAATCGGCGGGATCCTATTTCGAGCGAGCTATCGAAGCGGATGGATCCTTTGCCGATGCCCGCCGTGAACTGTCAAATATGAGTCCCTCTGAGGGCACCGCAACCAAAAAAATGGACTTGCTCACCGGCGATATTACGGAAATCGTCTCAAATCTTTTCCGCAAAAAAAGCGGCTAAACGCTGCGCTCAGGTCGCTTTTTGGATTCGCCCTGAAGCTTGCGAATATTTTGCTGCAGAATTGCCTCAAGCACCTGATACTCATGCCGGCTGGGTTGGTTTTGTAGAAACAAGCGGCGCAGTGTGATGTAGGCACTGGCTCGTCGAGCGGACACATCAAAGCCCATGGCCGTTAGCCAATCTTTAATCAGTTGATCGGGAAAATAAAACGGGCGCAAGGCTTCGGCATTTTCGCCCTTGGTTTGTTGCACGCCCTCGGCGGGAAACGCCTGACGGGCTACGTGCAGAGCCAACAGCACGGCCTGGCTCAGATTCAGGCTGGCATTGTCGCCTTGGACAGGAAGGTAACAAGTGAAGTTGACGTACGCGAGGTCTTCAGCTGCAAGACCATCGGCCTCGGGTCCAAAAATCAAATACAAATAGGAGGCGGGCGCAACATCGAGTTTGGAACGGAGCAGTCCTTCCAAGGGATACACTTTGCGATTCTTGCCGCACCGGCGGCTAAGGGCAATTCGAACGCCTTCACCTTCGGCCTGATAGAAGGAATCCCAGCTGTCATAGCGAACCGCGCCTAATAAAACGTCCTGCGCTGTGGCCGCCATCTGTCGAGATTTGGAGTGCAGGGGCGAGCATTTTGGATCGATCAATACCAGGCGGGTGGCCCCCATATTGGCCATAGCTCGAGCCACGGCCCCGATGTTGCCTGGAGTTTCCGTGCGAACTAAGACGACCGAGAGCTGCACTACTCAACTCCTGCGAGCCGAATTCCGTCGGCAATCTCCTCAGCCAGACGGTCGTTGGCACTTTGAATGTCTTGCAGTTTTTGAATCAACGGCCGCCGAGATTCATCATTCATTTTCAAATGGTGACTTAGCTCCAAGAGTTCCACGCCGGGCAGCCAGGTACTGGGCGCGTCGTTGAAATAACTCGTCAACAAAGAATTAAAGATCTCGCGATTTTCGGCTTCAGCCCTTGAGCGTTCACGAAGATCTCGAATTCTGGCAAATAGTGTATGCAGAGTTTGCTGCTGAGGCGTGTAGTCCTTCATCGGGACTCGGGCCGCCACAAAATCCTCGGAATCGCCGTAGGCTTCGCGGTCTGCGGCCCCGCCAAAGACTTTGCGAACCGATTCTCCTATGGCCATATCATATTCGCCCCAGCTGGGATCGAAGAGAACCTGACTCCCACGGAGCACGCGGCAATTTTGCAAGGTGACCATGATCAATCGACCATCCCGGTGCAGTGTTGCCGAAACACGCCCCTGGACATGCACGCCGGATTGATATTGCAAGTCAAGTTCGTGGCCGACTCTTGCATTTTTAGCCAGTTGTTCAAGATCTGAATTTTTTAATGGCCCGACCGGAGTAGAATAGCCATGGGCGTGACGACTTCGACCTTGCCCATTGAGTTCTCGGCGCTCATAGGACAACTGTGAAGGGCCTTCGAACTGCAAATAAGCCGGCGAGCCTTCATCGTCGACTAAAAAGGCCTTAATCACACCTGAAATCTGAATTCCTGTATCGAGCTCAACCGAATTCACCGTACCCGCAGTCACGGCCTTTTGTAAGCCTTCAACGCCACCGATCCGAAATGCCATTTGCTCTGCCAATTGGTCCAGGACATCGCCAAGATGGGCAAAATCTTCGGCGACAAAGAGTTGCGGTTGAGGTTCAGTGATATCATAAGCCACTTGCACGCAATCGACCGACAAAGGAATTTTTCGAACTCCGCCCTCTAAACAATGACGAGATTCACCAACGGAAGAGAGGAGTCCCGCTCCAAAAATTCGAGGTGAACTGAGCTTTCCAACAAGTCCATACTCGGCCGTCCACCAGTTCATGCGTGACAGAAGGGCCGCCTCGGAAATATTTTTTATGCTCGCGTTGATCTCTTCAAGCTCCCGCTCGGCCTTTTGGATGTCTTGCGCAGTGGAGCGCGGGTCTTCTTTAATGTCGCTAAGTAAGCGGATGGCCTCGTATTGTTTAAGATCTTCGCGACTTAAGATGGCGTTGCGAGCCACATCTCCATACAAGCGCAAATAAGCCGAATAATTGGGATCGGCCAAAATCGGGGCATGTCCAGCGGCCTCGTGCACGATGTCTGGAGCCGGTGTGTAACCGATGTGGTCAAGAGTCCGCATGTCACTCGCGATAGGGAGAATTCCAAGAGATTGAAACTCCATAAATGCCGCCGGAGGAATAAAGCCACTGACCGGAACGGCACCCCAATCCAGATGCTCAAGATGTTCGTCAATCTGATCGATGCTCGGAATCCGATCGACCGTAATTCCTGTCTTTTTCAAACCTTCTAAGTAAACCGGGTGCGCGTGGCGCGAAAGAAAATCCCGAAGCTGTCGAAGAATGAATCGCCAGACGGCCTGATCTTCTGTTGTGTAGCGGGCGTAGTCCTGCGAAACGATGTATTTTCGAAGATGGGTTGGAATTTTATCTCGCGTGGTCGAGGTCATAGGTAAGGATCCTTTTTCTGAAGATACTTACTAACGTAATCAAAAATACCATCCTCTAAACTCCAGTTGGCCGGGGCCAAACCCTCACCCAACAGGCGGTCCACTTTCGCCTGAGTAAAGTATTGGTATTGATTTCGAATATTCTGAGGAATATCGATCCAGTCGATTTGCATAGGTTTTGAGAGACTGGCAAAAGTCACGGAAGCCAAGGCATTCCACGGACGAGCCTTGCCAAAACCCATATTGTAAATGCCCGAGTGAACCTTTTCGTTCCCCATAATTTCCCACATCCAACGGGTGACATCCTTCACGTAAATAAAGTCACGAAGCTGTTCGCCGTCGGCGTACTTAGGATTGTGAGAGCGGAAAAGTCTCAACTTTCCTGTTTCAGAAATTTGCTGAAAGGCCTTGAACACCACACTGGCCTGGTCGCCCTTATGGTATTCGTTAGGGCCATAAACATTGAAGAAGCGAAGCCCGTACCAGCGGGGAGGCGTTTTGGACTGCTTCACAGCCCACTTATCAAAATTGACTTTGGACCAACCATACAGGTTCAGTGGTTTGAATATGTCTGAGTCTGTTTGATCATCAAATCCCAGTTGTCCATCGCCATAGCAGGCGCCACTACTGGCGTAAATTAGGGGGACACTTTGCCTGGTACAGAAATCAAACACCCGCTGTGAGTAACGAACGTTGTTTTCTTCCAAGTATTCGGCGTTGGTTTCAGTGGTGTTCGAGCAAGCACCCATATGGTAAATGCCCTTTACCTCGGATTTGTGGCGCTCTAAAAATTTCACTAATTCATCGGCCCGTACGAATTCGCGATACTTTCTCTTGGCTATGATGCCGGGCCGCTCGCTGGGCGGAACATGATCGACCAAAACCAAATCGTCCTGACCATGGTTGTTCAGTTCCCAGGCCAGAGCGCTTCCAATAAAACCGGTTGCTCCCGTGATAATCCACATGGGGGGTAAAATAGGGGATTTTCCCCTAGACGCCAAGCATAATTAGATGTCTTCGCGAAAGCCTTCCACGGCGGAAAGGATATTACGCATGATGTTCTTTACCAGGACCGCAGAACGACCATCCGAAGGTGGCTCAGCCTGGTAATCGGGATTTAAAGTCTGTTCGTAAATCAGCTGCTCAATGGCGATTTGCACTTCGGCATCGGATAGTCCACGGCGTCTAAAGCGCAAAATTTCGTCCACAATGACAATAAGGGCATTACCAGTGATTCGATTTTCACGGTTTATCAAAGCGGCGCGTTCGCGAACCTGATGTACAGATTTGTCCCATGTCACTGGGCTTGCCACACGTCGTAATAGGCTCAGATACATGTTTTGCCATTGGGCAATGGTTTGCCGACGTCGCCTAGTCAGCTTTGTGTCTTTGCGAGTCGCGTGGGAAGACAATATCCATGCAAAGAACTCTTCGGATTCCACTAGTGGAATTAGATCGTACGGAAGTCCATCAATGTATTCGGCCATGTTGGCTAGAGCGGTTCGCATATTGAAAATGGCTGGGCGTTGAACCCCATCGGCGACCTTTTGCAACTTCTTGCTCGTCTTGAATCTTTCAAACTCGGAGTGGACAGCGTAAAACGCCACCACTTCGGCGCGGTGTTTTCGAAGGAGCAATCGAATTTGAGGTTGAGGAAATCCGATCTGGAATAAAAAGCGCTCCAGGCAGGCCTCTTCAAAAATCTGGTCGAATTCGGTGAGCCACTCCGACTGCGCGAATTGCCCAATAGGTTTTTTCTCACCGGTTTGTAGGAAGTCCACCATCTGAACAAATGTTTGTACAATTTGGCGGGCCTTGGATTTTTGTTCATTGAGATTGGTCGACATTCGCTCGACGTCATCATAACGATACTGATCATGGCGCAGACCAAACTGACGAACGCTGCCATAGTCGATAATACCCGCATCCGCTAAAACATTGTCGCCATCCCAATCCAACCACGCAAAGATGTAGTCGCGATCCAATTGCGCGACAAAGCGGGCGAAGGATTCGGTCAACTGACGCAGCAGTTTTTGGTACTTCTGCGGACTATCGGAGCGAAAGGACCATTGGCCGTTGACTCTTTGACGATCAATTAAATAGTCGACGGCCGATTTCAGCGGCTCGAGTTTTCCCTGCTTTAGAAACAAAAACAGATGGGCCGGCCGAATCAGATTGGGTGCTGCGCGCACGCCAATGCCGACGCCTTTACCCAAGTCCACAATGGCGAGTACGCGTTCTGTGGGTATTCCATTACGATGAAAAATTTCAGCAAGAATAGCGGCTGCGTAAAGTTCATCAATCTCGGCCATCCCGCAACCATAACCATGGTCATTGTTGCCCGACTTTAATGGTTGGCCGGCCGCCACAGCGCCCGGGGCCAGAGCGGTCACTCCGGTCCCTCGGCTCGAAACATCCCAGATATGGCCATTGCCGAGAACTGTACCATTCCAAATACAGCGACCATCGCCGCTCGTTCGACCTGACTTGTCTGTGTGTTGAAGTTGTAAGTAGCGTGTCGCCATGAACGGATTTTTTTTGATGGTGTCTCGGCGAAACCTTGTTCCTGCTTGCTGATCGTATTCGTTGATAATTCTTAAACAGAACGTCTCGAGAATTTTATCCGTCAGTTTTTTATTGAGTCGATTGGGATGTGATTTGGTAATAAGACCCATCTCTTTCGCCAGATCGAAATTGAAATAAGAAATCTTGCCGCCAGAGAGGGTCCGTACTGGATATAAAATCAATCCTTCCGGAACCCGCTCCTGCCAGGGATGGTGACCATCCAACTGATCGAAAGCCCCGTAGTCGTCCTCGGCCACGGGCTTTCTTAAGCGTGCCGCAGTCATAACTCCATATAACTTCTCGGTGATTTAAGTTCTCGACTAAATGCTATATGCCGTAAAAATGCGCAAATTCTGTCTCTAATCTGGA
>JBFWON010000115.1:0-12176 GCA_050250515.1 Bdellovibrionales bacterium
TTTTTAGATTTGAAGCTCAGCTCGTGGTTTATCCACGTCCAGTCCTGCATCGTGGGCTTCAGCCCGATCCTTATGAAGATGGTGACGATGATTTGGGACTTCGCCATTCACCTGAGGGCGACTTTGGGGAGCTTAAACCCTATCGCGCCGGCGAATCCTATCACCAAATCGCTTGGAAGCATTACGCCCGGACCGGTGACCTTTACAGCAAGGTGCATTGGGGCGAGGAGAATAAACATTTTCGAATTCCCTTCCCCTCAGAAAATGTCAACATCGAAGATCGTCTTCGCTGGATGAGTGGTTGGATCAAATTCGCCTTTGAGGAAGGGGCGTCCTTCGAGATGGTAACTCCCACAGCGGTTGTCGAACCGGGGCGGGGACTTGACCAGGCCAAAAAGTGTTGGCGGGTCCTGGCCGAGTTCAAGGACAAGGGGGCGGCGTGAATCCTTTGTCCGCGCTCACTCGTCCCTTGCTGGTCCTGGTGGGATTCAATCTGTTGCCCAGTTTTCTATCGCGGCCGCTTTGGTTTACGGCACTTGCTCTAATCCTTTTTGGCTACCGAATGATGCTGGACATCTGGGATCGTGGAATGCCCCCTCGAATCATTTTGTTGGTTGGCCAGGCGACGGTGGCGGTGGCCGTGTGGCAACACTATCACACTTTATTTGGTGATGAAGCTTCGGGCACATGGCTGACGCTGTTGTCGTGTCTGAAGATTTATGAACTCCGCCGCAAGAGTGATTACTATGTCACCACTCTTCTTTGTTTTTTGATACTTATGGGATCGCTTCTGCTCGATCAATCCTTGGGCTTAACAGTTTATATGTTGATCGATTTGGTTTTGATCTTCGGTTTCCTCTATGCGCTTCAGGAAGAGCGATGGAAGTGGTGGGATTGGCGAAAGACTGTACGACCGACTTTTGGACTGATTCTTAAGTCCTTGCCGATACTAATTCTGGCGTTTGTACTCTTTCCGCGATTTTCAACCGGGTTTGGAACGGGCGATCGAAGGACCGCCAAAACGGGAATGTCGGCCGATCTGCGGCCGGGCTCGGTGGCCAACATTATCAAATCGGACGAGCTGGTGTTTCGCGCCTCGTTCCTGGATGGAGCCATTCCTCCCCATCAAGACCTTTACTGGCGAGGGGCGGTTTTAGACAAATCGACCGGGCTCAATTGGGACCGCTCACAGAATCAACGAGTTCAGCGCGCACCGCAGGCCTACGGTCGAACCTCTGAAATTGAAATCTACCTGGAGCCGGGTCAAGAAAAATTTCTTTTTGTCCTTGAGGGCACTCGCTCTATATTTTGGCCGAATGAACGCACGCATGCCATGGTTCGGCGTGAAGGTGGAGTCTTCGAACTTAGTCAGAACTTTCAAACCCGAGATCGCTATTATCTGGAATCTGACCCCAATCTTCCACCGGAAGATCTGGATCTAGATCGCTATCTTCAATTGAGCGGCAAACCCACACGAAAAATGAAAGAGTTCCTAAAGAGTTTCAAGTCCAAGTCTGTGACCGAGACCGTGTCCAAGTTGATGGCTGAATTCGGTAACGGAAAGTATTCGTATTCACTGACCCCTCCGGCAGTGGACGACTTGGATGAATTCTTGTTCAACACGCGAAGTGGTTTTTGCGAACATTATGCAGGTGCGATGGCCACGCTTTTACGCCATTTGGGAATTCCCTCCCGAGTCGTGGTTGGTTACCAAGGCGGCACCCGTAGCTTTTTGGACAACTATGTAAGCGTGCGGGGGCACGATGCCCACGCCTGGCTTGAGTACTATAATCCAGCTACGAAAAGGTGGCGTCGGGCCGATCCAACCGCCGAGGTCGCTCCCACGCGTATTACGGTCGGTAGTGAGTCGCTGACTTCCAATGAGTGGATGCCGGGGTGGGTTCCCAAAGGGTGGACCTCAGCCTACTTGAAATCGCGCCGCCTAGTCGATGAGGTCGAGGCCGCTTGGATTGGATTTTTGGTGGGCTTCGATATCAACAAGCAAAAGAAATTTCTCGAACGATTGGGGATGGAGGCCGTGTTGTTTCGAGCTTTGCCTGTGTTCCTGCTTTTGGCGATCGCTTTGGTCCTTTCAATCCTCTATTTTCTGGAGTCTCAGAGTCGCGAGGAGATTGCCATTGAGGACCGGCTCTATATGAAGCTGGTCCGCGCGCTGAAAAAGCACAAAATTCAAAAGAAGGATCATCAAGGGCCGCTGGCGTTGGCCGAGGAAGTGGCTCGTCACGAGGCGCTTGCTGCACGAGTGCTTCCCATTTTGGATCGTTTGACCCTCGCTCGGTATGGTCGAAATCCTCTGGATCGCTCGGAAGTTCGAACGTTGAAAAAGTCAATTTCAAGGGTTTAAGGGGCTGTGGGAACAATGAGGGCCAGCGAAACCCGCGTTGCGGTCAGGCTGTGCGCGGCGCATTAACTTGCAGACTTAAGGGCCCCTAAATTGCTCCCCCCAAGGAATCGGGATATCCGATTGGAATGCAGCCAAAATTGACGCCTCTGATGCAACAGTACTGGGAGATGAAGTCGGCCCACGCCGACAAGATCATGCTCTTTCGCATGGGTGATTTCTTCGAGATGTTTCACCAAGATGCCGAAACCGCCGCGCCCATTCTTAACATCGCGTTGACCCAAAGAAATAAAAAAGCGCAAGACGCCACGTCGATGTGTGGTGTGCCCCATCATAGTATTGCTGGACCCATCGGAAAGCTGTTGGCCGCAGGATACAAAGTGGCGATCTGCGATCAGATTGAAGATCCCGCCCAAGCGAAAGGCATCGTCAAAAGGGCGGTCACGCGCGTGCTGACTCCTGGCATGGTTTACGATCCTTCCACGTTGGACGAATTGAAGGCCCATTATCTCGCCAGCTATGATGAAGAAAACGTCGCCTTTGCAGATCTGACCACGGGCACCGCCTTTCGCTATCAAGTCGTGCATGAGCGTGAGCGCGAAGAGCTTTTGAATTTGCTCAACCCGGTGGAGCTAGTCTTGTCCGCGGCGCAAATCAATAAGCGTCGGCAGGCGGGACAAGTTTTCAGCGGTATGATTTCGGCACATGAAATGGATTCGGCGATCGAGAGGCACCGCGACCCTACGACGGAACCCCTCGCGGTCCAGCGCCTTCTCTCTTACATGACCGCCATGCAGGGGCAAGAAGCGGTGTCCACGCTTTCACCCTTCGAAGTCCGTCGATTTGGTGGCGGCTTAAGAATTTCGGCAACGACTTACTCGCACTTAGAAGTTTTTAGCAATATGCGTGGGGGACGCGAGGGCACACTTTGTGAAGCCATGGACCGCACGCGCACCAGCAGTGGAGCTCGCTTACTTATAACTTGGTTACTCAGCCCCTCGTGTGATCGGAATGTGATTCTCGCCCGGCAAGGTGAGGTCGCCGCCTGGATGAAAGATAGCGGTAAACTTAAAGAATTTCGTCAGCGGCTCTCGCGATTGGGAGATGTCGAAAGAAGACTTGGTAAAATTCACGCCGCCGGATTTAATGCACGCGATCTGCGAGCGATTGGTCAATCTCTGGCCACAGGACTTTCATTGTCTGAAATGGATCCCATGGGACCCGTGGTGGAGGAATCCACTCGACTTTCGGAACTGAGCTTACGCATTGAAGCCCAAATCGTAGACGATCCTCCTATTGCCGTTAAGGAAGGCGGATTGATTCGCGCAGGTGTTTACGCCGAGCTCGACGAGTTGGTGAAACTCTCGCAAAATATGAACACCCTTCTGGTCGAACTCGAGCAGCGTGAGAAGGAAGCCACGGGTATTTCCTCGCTCAAAGTGCGGTACAACAGTGTTTTTGGCTTTTACATTGAGATCACCAAGACCCATTCTGACAAAGCACCGGATCACTACCGGCGCAAGCAAACGCTGACCAATGCCGAACGCTACACCACAGACGAGCTCTCGGCCCTAGAAGAGAAAGTGCTTTCAGCAAGGTCCAAGCGCGACCAGATGGAGTACGAGATTTTCAGCCAGCTCCGCCAAGAGGTCATTCACTCTTCGTCAGCCATTCTGCAAGCCGCCCGCACTTGGAGTCACTGGGATGTCACAAGCGCCTTGGCCTGGCTGGCGCTGGAGCGCGACTACGTAGCGCCGACATTCAATGAAGCCGCGAAACTTCATTATGAATTGGCTCGTCATCCGGTGCTCGAGCAGACTTTGAAGGGGGCTTTCGTGGCCAATTCGGTCCGCCTCGAGTCGGGTGCCGCGATTTTGCTCACGGGTCCCAATATGGCCGGTAAAAGTACTCTGATGCGACAGGTGGCCCTAATTGCATTGATGGCTCAGGTGGGGTCCTTCGTGCCCTGTCAAAGTGCCGATCAGCCACTTTATGATCAGATCTTTACCCGAGTCGGCGCCAGCGATGCGCTGAACGAGGGCAAATCCACTTTCATGGTGGAAATGAGTGAGACCGCCGACATTTTAAAACAGGCGACTTCGCGTTCTTTAATTATTATGGACGAAATCGGCCGGGGAACTTCGACTTATGATGGTTTGAGTTTGGCGCAAGCCATATTGGAACATCTGTTAACCAATAAGAAGCCCCATCTGTTGTTCGCTACTCATTATCATGAGCTGACCAAGCTCGTGGGAGAATTCCCCGAACTTTCGGCTTCGCATATGTCGGTGCAAGAAAAGGGTGGCAAAATCCAGTTCTTGCACACTTTGGTTGCGGGCGCCGCCAATCAATCCTATGGAGTGCACGTGGCAAAGCTCGCAGGTCTTCCAGCGTCGGTGACCCAGCGAGCCCAAAAACTATTAAATGGTTTTCAGAGCGCCTCAGAGACGCCTTTGCAATTGGCCTTGCAGCCTCTTCTAGAACCATCGGTTGCTGGTGAAGAGTCCGCCTGGCTCCAAGAACTGAAAAACACCGACTTAACGCGATTGACACCTCTCGAAGCGCTCAACAAGCTAAGTGAATGGCAACGCGAAGCTTCCTCATAGACACAGATTTAGTCGAAGGCCGCCAAATTCTGAGCGAAGCTCGCTTTCCTTCTCAGGTGAGCGAGGTTCGTCGGCGGTTTTCTATCTGGACCGAGGAGAAGCTACTCGAATTTCTCAGAAATCTGGGCGCATTCGATGAACTACGACCCATCCTATTAGGGTCATGGGCCAGGGATGAACTCTGTCCGAAGTCGGATGTGGACCTACTTTTCTTGGGCGACCAGGCTAAGGTGAAAGCCTTTGTCTCCTCCGCCTTTGAAAAAGGTTTGAAGCTGAGGTCCCGCGTGCCCGCAGACCTCGAGGACTGGACTGTGGGGGTGCAGCCGTTTGATATTTTGGCCCTGCATGGAGCCAAGGCCTTCAACGAGGCCGACGCTTGGGAGGTCGAAAGAGCCAGGTCCTCCTTGTCGCAGTTTTGGTCGGCGATTCGAACGGCGATTAAAAAAGAAAGGGAGGACCGCAGACGCAGGCAGGACTCCATGGCGAGTCTTCTGCAGCCCAATTTGAAATACGGGATTGGTGGTCTCCGCGATATCGAGCAGGCCCTTGCTGTGGCGGCTCTTCGCCCGAAGCGATTTGTGGGGCAGGATCCTTACCCATTTGAAGTCATGAAGGAAGTGAAAGAAGAACTTCTTTTTCTAAGAAGCTGGTTGCATGTGCATGGCGGGGGAGAGGTGCTGACCGCCGCCGATCAACTTGAAATGTCGAAATCCTTTGGACTGACTGTGCCTGAGCTGATGAAGCAGATTCAAAGCCAGTTGGAGCGAGGGAGCTTCTATGCGGATTGGATTTTACAAATCGGTCTTGAATCTTCCGCCCGCGCCGGAAACATTTCCGTCACCAAGCTGAAGACCCCCGATCAAGCGCTCAAAGCCTTGCGCCGGGATCCAAGCTTGGTCACCCAGTTTGAAATTCGGCGCCGTGTGGTTGATTTGCATAAAGGTCTCAAAGCGCCGGCTCGGGGCCGACTTCTCGTTCGCGCACTGAAGGAAGAGTCCGACGAAAAGTTTTTATTTGCCCTTTATCG
Source organism: Bdellovibrionales bacterium (assembly GCA_050250515.1). Taxonomy (GTDB): domain Bacteria; phylum Bdellovibrionota; class Bdellovibrionia; order Bdellovibrionales; family UBA1609; genus JALHOQ01. The sequence goes on from JBFWON010000115.1 coordinate 5,996, forward strand.
TACGCGTCTGCTCGAAGAATGGTTGCCTGATTTTAAGAAGCTGCGCGGTCTGGTCCAGCATGATCATTACCATCGCTACACGGCCGACGCCCATTTGATTCAAACTTTGCGCGAAGTCCGGCGCGCCCAAAAGCGAAGATCAAAATTGGGTCCAATGGCTAAGATCGCCCGGGGATTGTCCAGCCATGAATGGTGGGTCTTAAAGCTGACCGCCCTTTTCCATGATCTGGCGAAAGGGCGGGAAGGAGATCACTCCACGCTCGGAGCCCGACTCGTGCGGTCCTATTTTAAGGAGTGGGGATTGGCCGAAGCTCTATCCGATGAAGTCGCCTGGATGGTTGAGAATCATTTGCTTATGTCGACGGCGGCCTTTCGGCAAAATCCCCATGCCCGCACCACGTGGCAGAGATTGTTCGAAAGGGGAGTGACTGGACGAAGAATTGATTTGCTGGCGCTTTTCACTGCTCTCGATATCATTTCGACGAATGAAGAGGCCTGGACGATGTGGAAGGCGGGCCTCATGGCCGATCTAGTGAAGTCTATGCACTCGCCCTCCGCCAAACATTTTCAAAAGCATTTGTTATTGGCCCGTAAACTCAAGCTGGCCGATGCGAGCGACACCTTAGCCCACTTGGACGCCGAGATTCTGACCCATCTTCCGAGTCGAGTGTTGGTCGATGATCTTGGCCAGGCGGCCCGGGCCAAAGATCCACTGGCCCCCAAGATCCTAAGCCTAGGTAAAGGGAATTTGTGGATTCGCTTTCACGCGCCTGAAGACAAGCCCGGTCTGTTCTTAGGATTCGTCGGCCAACTGTTTGGCCTTGGACTATCGATTCGAGTGGCTTCGATTCACACGTTGAAGAACATCGGCGTTTACGATTGGTTTCAAGTTCGCACGGAGAGAACCGCCCGGCAGGTGGCCAAATGGCTGGAGCAGAATAATAAAACGGAACCTGATATAGGTCAGGTCAGATTTCAGTCTATTGAGTTGGTAGCTCGCGAAGATGAGGAATGGATCATCAGTTTTCGTGGCCGCGATCAACGAGGTTTGTTGATATCTGCCGCTCGTGCTTTGGCTGATGAAAACCTCTCCATCCGTTGGGCCCGCGTTCATACTTGGGGCGGTCAGGTCGAGGATGTCTTCAGTATCCGGCCCTTGGGTGAGGTCGAGAGCGTACTTGAGCGCCTAAGGACGCGATTTGTAACATAAGGCTTGCCTAGCAATTTCAATATCTTCGCCGCTTGCAGAAAAAGGTTAGGCCAAAAGGCAAGTCTAAACCTAATTTTCCCCCTTGCGTGCAAAACGAAAATCTGTAGACTTTAATACAGGCGGTCGTGCTGGGATGGATCTTGGCCGACTAGTGGCGAGGGAAGTTTTTTAACCAATAAGGGGAGGGAGCAAGGATGCTCAGAGATGTCCTAATACAAAAAGGTTTGTCGAACAGAGAAGCGGAAGTCGCAGAACTGGTCACAAAAGGACTATCCAACAAGGAAGTTGCGAATCAGTTGTTTGTGACAGAGAAGACGGTGAAGTTTCACCTGACGAACATCTATAAAAAGATGAACGTCAAGTCGCGCGCACAATTGATCGTATGGTGTTTGCCGCACCTTGGTTTCGTCGAGAAAGACGAAAAGCCAGCTGCAGAAATCAACACCAATACAATCAGTATGGGTGGTCAATCCATCCCCTCGGGCACAACAAGCCTCGCCCAGGGTGCTGGACCCATCGGTCGTCGTAACGATTTCGATAACGACGCCGGCGTCTAAGTTTTGATAATGAAATTCAATTTGAAGAGCCCTTTATGAGGGCTCTTTTTTTTTGAGGTGACATCATGAAACCAACACCCGTTAGTCAATCCATAGTCACAATGACCGAAATGGTCTTACCCAGCCACACCAATGCCCTAAACAGTATCTTCGGTGGTGTGATTATGTCTTGGATCGACATAGCGGCGGCTATTTCGGGGCAGAGGTATGCGCGTTTACCCGTCGTAACGGCCAGTATCGATGCGCTCAATTTCGTAGCACCGGTCTATCAAGGTTGGATCGTCAATCTCAAGGCCAGCGTCAATTTTGTTGCCCGAACGAGTATGGAAATTGGGGTCCGCGTGGACGCGGAAAACCCGATCGAAGGTAAAGTGTTTCACACGGCTTCGGCCTATCTCACTTTTGTCGCGTTAGGATTGGATGGAAGGCCTACGCCCATCCCACCCATTCTTTGTGAAACCGAAGAGCAGAAAAGACGGTTCAAAGCCGCCGAACAGCGTCGGGCCCTTCGCATAGCTCATCGCCAACAAAGATAGAGTGCATTGATCCTTTTTTTGGGGCTGCGTAAAATAGGGAATGCTCAATATTCTAAGACCCGCCTTCCTCTCATTGTTTATTGTTATTCTTTCTTCCTGCGCCTCGAAAGAAGTCAAAGATCAGTCCTCGAGCGAGCCTCCTGTCATCCGCTTTTCTCGATATTTCTCCATCACCACCTGCTACAAGGGTAGAACCAAGTGCATTGGTCCCGTGGTTAAGGGCTTAGAGAAAGCCAATGTCGAGAAAAAGGCCAAAATTGAAAAGTGGGGCGATGAGCCGGCAGCACTCGTACAGGATGCTGTTCGAATCGAGGAGAATGGAGTGCTCTTTAGTGGAGAAGTCCGAATTTCGAAAAAGGCTTCGAGCGATACCTACTATATTTTTCTAATTCTACGCTCAGGTTCGACTGTTATAGGTCACGGGGCCGTTCGAGCCCTCCATGTTAAAGACCTAACATCGTTCGATAGCGTGACCGTCATCGATCAACCCATCCATTTCGATCAAGGTACACTGCGCGCTCAGCTAACGGTTGGACCCTATTTAAAGATTACGAACTGAAAAATACGTGGCTTTCCTAACGGCTAGGATGCATGGGCGGATTTTTGCACGTCCAAATGTATCTTTTGAAAGGGAGCATATGAAAACAAAGAAAAAATCGAAAGGTAAGTCACAAAGAACGGCTAAATCATCTGGTCAGGAGATAACGGACTACATCATGAAAGATCATAAGGAAATTCGTGAATGTCTCAAAATTATGAAAGACAGTGAGGCGGATATTGGGGATAGGGAGGACGCCTTTTTTAGGTTCATCCCTTTGTTTGTTGCTCATGCCAAGCCAGAGGAGTGCGTACTTTACTCTCATTTAAAATCGTTTGAGGATTTGCGCACCTTAGGGTTTGAAGGTGAGACGGAGCATGATTTGGCCGAGCGGATGCTCGCAGCCGCGGAGCGAAGCCGTGATGATGATGTTTGGTGTGCTCGCATCAAAGTTTTGGCTGAGCTGGTCGAGCACCATATTGAAGAGGAAGAAAAAACGATTTTACCAGCATTTAAAAAGAAGACGGATGCTGACGAACGTAAGCAATTGGGTGAGCAATTTTTAGATGCTAAAGCTGAATTTTCCCCCGAGCAGCGGGGCAAAGCGCCCCGTTCTAGAGAAGATCAACTTTACGCGCATTGAATGCCGCCACAAAACAAAAAAGCCGATCTATTTCAGATCGGCTTCTTCGTTTGCGCATGAATGAACCTAAAACAAAACCTATAAGTCAGCTCCGGTTCGCTCGATTAATCTTTCCTCCAGGGACGAGGATCAGATTCAGGGGCCGGGGGCGGACCTTGTCTGGGGTCGTAAACGGGAGGTAAAGCTCCCGCTGCGCCAGGAGCCGGTTGTCCCTGACCGTGCCAGCGCGGGTGGCCTCCGGGATTGGGGCCAATTCCTTGGGTACCAAATCTCACACCGAAGCGATTTTGACAGTCGTATAAGAGACTGTTGATGCGAAAGAGCATCTGTGAATTTGTCCGCTTGTACATTGTCTTATAGCGGTTGGAGTAAAGAACCGTCAGGTTCTCGCCATCCAAAAAGATGGCGGCACCAGGTGAGGCGAAGGACAGGCCAGCACCGCCGACACCCACGTCGGAATATGTGGCGATCACAGAATCGCGGTCACGGTCATACCGACCCGTCGATGCAGCACCAGTAACTCGGCCTGCAAAATAGCGCTTACGATGTTGATTACCATCGGCCAAAGTCACAGTGGTGTAGAGGAAGACTTCGCCATTGGAGTGAATCTGCCAAGCGTCGAGACTCAGTTGGTCCGTCGTTGCTGAATAAACCACCCCAAGATCCCACTGATTGGCGCGAACGCGTTCACACGCGATCGGATTGGCCTCCATTTGCGCCAACTTCTCAGCGTTAGCGTTAATCCACATACCTGTGAAGGCGCTTGTGGCGTTTGAATCTTTCTTTTTCTTTTTACCGCAGCCGGTGAATCCGACTGCTGCGACGAGGGCCATAACAGCCAATAATCGCCAATCCTTGCGTAACATATAACCACCTCCGTGCGGTCAATAAAAATTGATGACGGAGGAAGCCTATTACAAGCTCCATGCCAAACTATTGGACGATATAACGTTTTTCGGCACCTGGTTTATGAATAGATTGCAGGATTGGCCAACTAATGGCAGCCGTGCCAGGTGCACGGTCGTGATCGCTAGATTGGGAGTTTACTCTTCGGCCCAACCCCTATCGAGCTCCATAGGCTGGCAATGACCTGCCATTCCGCTCCTATAACAATCGTGCGCGCATCCAGCCCTCGCGGGCTAGCCAGGACTGTGGAGGACTTAGAAAATGGGGAAGACGTTGTATAGAGTTCCGATTTAATTTCGCGCCTGTCGTAAAGGTGGAATCGATGTCTTCTAAGAGGGGTCCCACGTTTCGGCCCAAAAGCAGTCTCCATTGTGTGAAAAATGGTGCTGATGAATATCGATCGACGTGATTTAGCAAATTGCCGTGCTTGGAATAGTTTTGCAGGACATAGGCCATTGCATTGCGAACCGTGGTCGGATTTACCAAAACTTTTAAATCAAATCTGCCGACAAAGACGCGACCTCGACCACCTACTAGTTTACGAATTCCCTTGCCCAGGCCGCTCGCCAAACTCTTGGTCCCGCGCTTTAGAGCCTCATTGTCTTTGCATTCCACGAGCAGGTGAAGATGATTACTTTGGAGGGAAAAGTGCAAAACTCGCAATCCGTAGCCCTTGGCCCGCGCGGTTGCCAATTTGAAAACTTTCAGGACGTCATTGCAGCGCAGATTCACAGTGTCTTTTCTTAGCTTCCATGTGAGATGAAGAGGGGTTGAGGCTTTCACTCGCGGACGCTTCATATGATGAACTTGCCCGCTATGATTGGGTCTCCCCGCTCCTCGCCTCTTTCCGCCCCAGCCGGCCACGGCATCAAACGACGACTGCGTTGCGGTTAGGTTGCCGGTTTTGGATTGGGATCTAGATTTGGCCTTGGGGCGACTGGAATTGCCTCTCGCACTGACTCCAAGCTGTGGTTCTTGCATGAAGTTTCGTGTATCTAACAACCACCGCCGAATCAAGTTAAAAAGGAGGATTTAAGTCCGAAGTACGACGAGATCAACTTGTTTTTTCTAGTCATGTGGAGCGTGTCCAAGGAGGTCTGCAATCGCGTTCTTAGAAACATCGATGGCTAAAGCAGCCTGGATTTGATTTCTCATCTTCAGGATCAGATGGCGATACATGCGCCGATGCTTACATTTTCAGTGGTGAGCAAAAAAGAGGAGAGCTAGGTTGTGCGGTCTTGGCGGGACTTTGACATCCAAGAATGTCTGCGTAGCCAAACACAATGGACCGCTTGGGCGATTCAACCCTCAGGTGAAGTCACCTGTGTGGCCTCGGATTTCTTACATTTGGCCTTCGTGACAAGAAGAAGTTGGTTATTAAATGGCTTGTTCTTGAGAGTGCATGACCATCCCTGCAGATCGCCCGAGAGCTGGCCTTCATCAACAAACAAGGCCTTACTTGCGGCCGTTGAATCGCCGAGCCCAAACCGGTCTAAAGAGTCATGGCCCAAATCGTATCCGCCCAAGCCATCACGATTCATTCCATTTCGATTGAAATCGGGAACTTGGTGGGGCGTGTAGCACGACCCCCTAACAAGACGATCCAAACCTTCGCACCTAGCTTCGAGCGGAGCTTCCCCGCCTGTCACCATTTGAGACGAAATGACCTCATAAGATCCATCGCGCAAATTAACTTTCTTTGAAAGTGCAAAGGCGGATGGAGCCGACCAATAGGTCAACAAAAACAGAGAAACGCTTCCCACAGTAATTCGACTTAAGCCCATGGAGTAT
>JBFWON010000116.1:0-11964 GCA_050250515.1 Bdellovibrionales bacterium
GATAAAGTCTTTGCCAGCCCAGTAAGGTGTGTTCCAAACAATGTTTCCTTTACCGGCATCGCCCCCTCCCAGAACCAGACTTCCCCCCACAAAAACCGGTTTGTCCGCGCTGATGATGTCTCCAAGTGCGCTCGCAAAGGTGATGACGGCATGGGCATTGATCGGGCTTCCCGTTAACGTCGAGCCATTGAGTTGAATGTTGGTGTTGTCATCCATGGCCACAACAGTACTTGTTGTCGCGCCTCCGCAGTTCATGGCGTTGTACACCCCGGGATTAAAAAAAGGATCGTTGGGTGCGGTGTCTTGCGTGACCACATTCGAATAAGCACCTTGGCTTCCATTCAATGCGGCGACCCGAAAGTCGTAAGAGGTACTGGCCGTGAGGCCCGTGACCGTCACTGCCGTCGTCGTGCTAAGCCCGTCGACAAAGACCGTCCAAGTGCTGTCGGCAGTTAATTTGTACTCCACAAGATAGTCGATGATCGCCGTTCCATTGTCGGCCGGTGCGGTCCATGTCAATGAAACGCTCGCATTCGTTCGTCCTGCGTAAGTCAGATCTGCGATCGCATCGGGCGGAGTGGCACCGCAAGCTGTGAGCGTGGTTCCTCCGGGTGGCCCCGCGATAAACGCGAACCACTCTTGTATAGATTTGGTCGCTACGAATAAATCGTGCCCGCTGGCATTGTCGACATTCTTGCAAACGCTGAATTCATTGATGTCCTGATCTGTGCCATCGTTGACCCGGTATGAGACGGCCGCAAAGCTCTCAGCTACGAGAACCAATAAAGCGACCGAAATTATAAGAGTGACTCCGCTTCGGCCCATACCTATATCATCGGGGTCATAAACCGAAAAATCAAATCACCCACGGCCATAAGGCTGTGTTTTTATGGAATTCCACTCATCAAGATATTTTGACAAATCGGACGGAACCCGCACGGGCAAAGCCGGGGACTGATATTTACCTTCGACAGAATCCCACCCGGTAAATTTCCATTCGCTCAATTCCTCGAGCCGATTCTCAGTCAGAAACTGAGGAACTAAGCCGACTTTGCCGCCACCTCCTGGGATGTCCAGGGAGAGATTAGGCATGGCCAAGCCGGAGAGTCGGCCCCATAATTCCCGCTGAATCGCCAAGGAATCTGAGACGGAGGTTCGAAAGTGCTCACTGCCTTTTGAGGGGTCGCACTGAAACATATAATACGGTTTGGTTCGCAAAAACAAAAGACGTCTCGAGAGGGCCTGCACGTGAGCCGCGTGATTGTTGATGCCGTTCAATAGCACCATCTGATTGAAAACCGGAACACCCGCATCCACCAGCCGCTCGAGGGACTCGGCCGCATCTAATGTTAGCTCGCGAGGGTGATTAAAATGGGTGATAAAATAAACGGGTTTGAAACGACGAAACAGACTCACTAGTTCTGGCGTGATTCGCATAGGGCAAACAACAGGCATGCGACTGGCCATCCGAATAATTTCAATTGTCGGGATGGACCGTAAATCGAAAAGCAAACGTTCGATTCGACCATCTCCCAAGGTCAGCGGATCGCCACCTGATAAAATGACCTCCCGAATTCCAGGAGCATTTCGAAAATACGAAAGAGCCTTGTCATAGTCTCCACTTCCGATAAAGGCATGATCTTGGCCGGTAAAATGTTTGCGCAAACAATATCGGCAATAAAGAGAACACTGATCCGTCACCAAAAACAAAGCCCGGTCTGGATATCGATGAATGACGCGTGCATGGGGGGAGTGAGCCCGCTCGCCCAACGGGTCGGGCATTTGTTGACCCATTTCCTTGTGCTCCATCAATCGAGGGATCACCATAAGACGAATGGGGTCTTCAGGATCCGGATGGATAAGATTCGAATAGTACGGGGTGCACTGAACGGGGAACTGCGCCGGGCTCTGAAAAGCCGCTTCCTCGTCATCCGACAAATCCACGCGACGAGCAAAATCATCACGGGATTTCAGCGAGTTCTGAAACTGCCATCGCCAATCCTGCCACTGCTCTGGCAGGATTCCTGGCCACGGTTCTATGACTGGAAACTGTAAACCCATCCCCCGCTTCTACCGACCAATCGGTCGAGTGGCAACCGGGGTAAGGGCGAATATTATCGTCCTGGGCGGCCGGGGATCGGGCGACCGGTTTTAGGATCACGACCGCCATACCCAAGTAGGCCTTGCTGCCCACGCGGAAGCTGCGTGGGCGCAGCTCCCGGTCTTTGTGTCGGAGCCGTCGTGGCTGGGGCCCCATACTTCGAGGTTCCCGGCGCCATTCGCCCGCCACCTGATACCGGTCCCGTGGCCCGTTGAACGGCCTCACGATGGATCTGATCGACCTGCTCTTTGACCGGATCGGTTGAGGCCACGCTCTCGGTTGGCAATTGTAAGGCGTCAATCGCGGCTACTACGTCTTTGTCTACTTCCAATCCTCTTGCCATAAAATAGGCCTTGGACACACCGATGTCCTGCTTCAACTTCAGAACTTCTTGCGAATAGGTCGGACTTGTCGGATCAAGAACAAGCCTCTGCCTGTAAAGTGCCATTAAATTGTTTAGGTTTGTGCGATTCTCCAACTGGGTCACAAGCTTGTCGAACTTCCCTTTAATCATCGGATTTTTTGTTGCCGAAGCTTTCAACTTATCGATCCAGTGTTGAGCCGCTGTCAAATTGCCAGACTTCAACAGGTCCTCAATATGACCATGAACTTGGTCTGCATAAAGATCCGCCCCGTCCTCATCAGAAACTTTGCCGATCTGGCTGACCAGACAATCAAGCTTGGCGCGGCTTCCGTCCTTGAGGGGGACGTCCTGATTGTCTTTTACAACGATTTCACAATTCTTGATCTTTTCAGCTCTCTCACGACTGGCTTTCAAGTGAGCCGCAAGGGAGCTTGCGATGTCTTGTTTTTTCGGGAGAAGTCGCTTGGGAATCTCATTGAGCTCAGAAACCTTAACGAACAATGGATTCATTGTCGAATTGCGGACACTTCCACCCTGGCAATAATCACAAGCGGCGGTCGCTTCTAAAGTCACATTGAAGCCATCTTCTTCCTCACCCGCTTCAACCAAATCACCAGTCTTGGGATCGCGAACTTTGGTCTTTTTTCCTTTAGCGCGATTCAAGACCGCGCGATACTCGACCTGACGGCCGTTTTCAGACTCGCTCCAAACAATCTCATTCGAGTGGTCCGATTGATCTTTGAAAGCTTTTTCAATTTGGGAAACGGAAGACAACTCGACTTCTCCAGACTCCGATTGAGAAATCGCGGATGTGGGTGAACCCAACGCCGCAGAGAGATTGAGAACCACGAGTCCGATAAATAGAGAATACTGAATAGCCTTCGACATAAGAGTCTCCTTCAGTACCTAGTACTCCAAGAATGGGTCCAAAGGCCAAAATCGATTTAACCCGCTGTAATTACGAAGGTATTCTCAAAAACATGGATCCTGCTCATATATCCAGGATTGATCAACGATAGTGCACTCCCCATGACAAACCAAATATTCCGCTCTGAATTGAGGGCGTTAGACTGTCAACAATCGCAACATCGATGTGACGAGTGGAGCCCGACTAATGGCTGACGGGCTATTTTCGATTCTCCTCGGCCAACTCGATCTCTCGGGCCTGGTCCGAAATCTCCCAGCCTTGCCGACGAAGGGCCCACAGTAGACCGCTGGGGATCCAAGATACGGATCGATAAATCGACCTCGAGAGAGGCGATTTCTGGTGGCAAAGGCCTTCGCCGACCACATCAAAAAGAAGGCTGAACTCGGTCGCACAATTTTTAACGATCGAGTTGTACATTTCTCCGCGGCCGATAAGCCGCGATCGCACGATGAAGTGGCGAATGATAGAGAACCTTTGCTCCTCCGTCAGAGACATTGGGAATTCAACCACCTCTCGACGCTCAAACCGAATGCGGCGAATACGACTGGAGGAAGTTCCCATCCTGGCCTGCAAGGCGAATTGACCCGTCAAGCCTCGCCACACGTTAAAGGGTGTCCTTTCCTCCCCCAGGACTCGCTGGGTGCCAAAGTCGATGACCACATCCCAAACCTCTTGCGGGCTCCCCGCAAGTCCCTGCCAATTTTGTGGCCAAAATCGGATGGGGTGCTCCTTGGAATACTGAAGTCTCAAGAGCAAATGGAAAGTTCCATCGACTTCCCGCTCGCGCAAGAGCGTCACTTCACTCGGGGCGACCCTTGGTACGATAGCGACGGCGGGACCCGTCTGAGTCCATAAGTTGCTAACCGCCCAGCTTTCCTTGGGAACTTCGGTCGGCAAAATTAGAGTCTCCGAATCTTTCAACACCTGCAGTGCAGGAGAAGGCGAAGTGGGGCTCAATTTTCGGCCCTTGAAGGGGCCGGCCGGCATCACACGATCCGCGTCGATTAAGATCCAATTCCCATTCAATCGCTGCTGGCAATTTTGCCAAACTCGCCAATTCGATTGAGCGGACGATTTTGGCGCCACCAGGAAAAAAAGTGGTACCATTCCAAGGCTGAGAAGGAAATTAAGAGCATTTCGGAGCATAGCGGACGAGGATATTACAACTATCGTGCCGAAAAAAACCCAGGGGTTGCCCCCTGGGCCCTGCCACCACCATCACTCAAGTTGCTGTCACAGAAGTCAGTCAAGATGCGCGACTAGAAGCTGATGGCGGCTTTAGTCGCTAAACCAAATCCAAATTTACTACCGTAATTCAAGTCGCCGCCGTCCCAGGCGTCACCGGGAAATAGGAATGCGGCCTGATTGATCCACGTCACACCTTTGCGCGGAACAAAATGAAGAGAAATATCCCACTCATAACCAAGTTCTTTGCTGACACTTTTACCCGCGATCGGATCTTCCGACAGCCAACCGGTGATAATCGTGTTGTCCAGTCGCCAGCGATCATTGAATTTATAGCGGGCCGTTGGCGCCACATAAATCACGTTGCTGAGGGCTTCCACGTCGGCCACGTTGTGGTTCTTATCTGTTGTGTTGTCGAAGACTGTACCTGTCGTCAACTTAGTGCGAAGGAAATCATCTTTGCCGAGCGGATGGTTAAACATCAACATCGCCACATCGTAGTTGCGATCGAAAATGTAACCTTCGAACTTCGCATCGGTGTTGGGATCATCACCGGACGCATGACCGGCCCTGAGGGCCCATGCCCAATTGCTTTCGCGCGGTTTATATTCAAATTCACCCGCGACACCAAAACCACCAAAGGCCACATTGTCGCCACCCGTGGTGTGAACACCGGACTCACCACTTTGAAAGGCGGCCTCTGCCCCCAAACGAATGGTGTCAGAATCTCTTAACGCAAAAACGCTCACCGTCTTCATGTCGGTCGAACCCGCGGCTGTGGCGCCCGTTCCGCCCAGAGGATCCGCAGCCGGAGCATCACTTCCCTGCGTTCCACCTTTACGAAGCTGATAGAAAACCCCTAACTGAATATCAGTCTCCGGATTTTCATATTGAAAATGAATCATATAGTCGTTGGTATCGTCCGTATTATTAAGGGTGCCTTCGTTCGGCTTGCCGAACATCGGGAGAAAATACAGGTTGCCCACGATAAATTTATATCCCACCAAGTCGCGCGTGTCGTACCAGTGGTCAAACAAACCGCGACCGGCATTGTGGGTCATGCCCAAGCCAAACTGAAGTGGCGCTCGACCCACGATAAGAGAGCCGTACTCTTGCGCCAAAGTCAGATACAGTTGAGTGACGGCAATGGTGTCGGCCTTTTGCCGCTGAGAAAGACGATTCGAATTGTTCTCAGAGGTTGGCGTCGCACCACCAATGCCAGATCCCCAAACTTGTCCCATCTGCGAATCCGGGTAGTTAGTAGAATCATTCAAGATGTCGAACTGACCCATGATCGTAAGTCCATCACCCGCCACAATCTTAGGACGTAAGACCAGGTGATGGAGCCCGTAGGTGAGCTCTTTTTTGGTTCCACTCAGCTCCGAATTGTTAAGGAAGTTACCTTCAATTCGATAGACACCACTCCATTCAAGATCACCGGCCCATGCAGAATTTAAAAACAAAGTTCCGAGAAATGAAATGAGAGCGTTTGAAATGACTGACTTTTTTTGCATCAAAACCCGCCCGCTTGTTTGGCTTAAGACTAGCACTGCACTTAAGTCAGTCAACGAAAAAGGAATTGGGATTTGCCCACTAAATGAGCAGTTGACATTGAAAAATTATGTCACGATGCCGAGAACTTCATCTTCGTGAAGGATTAAAAGTTCCTCACCCTCAATTTCCACTTCCGTGCCGGAATATTGCGGAAAGAGAATCTGATCCCCTACGTTCACATCAAGTGGTCGCAAATGCCCTTTCTTTGAGCGACGACCCGGGCCCTTGGCCATGACCGTGCCCCGGTTGGGTCGTTCACCGACCGTGCCGGGAATGATGATTCCACCTGGAGTTCGATCCGCCTGACCATCCAAGCGAACAACGACTCGGTCAATCAAAGGCTGTAAGTGAATATTGAGCGATTTTTTTACTTTGGGCGCGCTCGCAGCCAGATTCGTCTTGGGCGCTTTGGACTTAGTGGGTGCAGCCGACTTAGCCGGCGCCTTGTTTTTGGGCTTCGCCCCTTTCATCGATTTAGCCGGGCTGCGGCCCTTGGCCACAAGCTTCTTCTTTGCCACCGGCTTTTTCTTGGCGACCGGTTTCTTCTTCGCTACCGCTTTCTTGTTTTTTTTAGTGCCCACGTCTTTGCATCTCCTCTTCAAAATACTTGCCGTACAACACATCCCATTCGGGGCTCCCCTCAACCACCCCTCTTTTGAGGGAGCTGATACGGGTGTTCACAGCCTGGTCTATGTCACTCAGTTCTTTGATGAATTGATTTAACCCTTTCTTAGCCGCTCGTAAAGCGGCATCGTCGTCCACGTAGTCGATTAAATCGTCATTCCAAATTCCGTCCACCACAATGCGGGCCAAATGGGCTACACGGTCTTCACTAATCATAGAATAATGCCTTTTTCCTTAGCCAATCGTCGTTTGAGCAGAGGGAACATCTTGAAACGTTGAAACTCCCCCGGGTTCTGCCGCTCCAAATCGTCCATCATGCGATTAACTTCCCTATCCAGCGCCATCTCCCGATCAAAGTCCGCCTTAATGATCGCCGTGGCTCGATTGAGGACATTTTCCTCTTTGTCTTTGAACTGCTCGATGACTTTTTGCTCTTTGAGTCCGCGAAAGATGGCCTCAGCCATTCGTCGCATTTGTTTTTCGGTGACTTTCATGCCTTTGACTAAAGTCAGGCGTCTACTTAATGTCAAGCGAGGATATGAATCGAACCACCCGCCTCGTCGTACTCTCTTTTTTGCTGCTCATGTGCCTGACCTATCTCGGCTACTTGGTCATGGAATCTCTTCAACAAAAAATCACCACCCGCCTCGAAAAGGGATGGGTCTTGCCCCCGTTGGAGCTTTATTCCCAAGGATTACCCTTGTCTTCCGGCCGACGCTTCCCGTTGGCCGAAGTCGAAAAAGAGTTGGAACGTAAAAATCTACAGAATGGCCGGGACTATTATCTCGAATCTGTTGAATCCTGCGCCGAACTCACCCGCCTTAATTTTAGCGACAACGCCCAACGCTGCCTTTGGTTGCGGGAGCCGGCTCTAGTGGTCACCTGGGATGCCGACGGCTGGATCGTCGACATTTGGCGCGGAACACCGTGGCAGAGCGCAAACTCCTACAGCCTGTTCCCTGAACTGATTACTCAGTTTTTTGAGGGTCAGCCCATTTTGAAGGAAAACACACCGCTTAGCGAGTTCCCGTTGCAATGTTTGCAAGCGGTGACTGCGATAGAAGACAAGGATTTTCTCTTGCACCCTGGCGTGAGCGCCACGGGAACTCTGCGCGCCGTACTCCGAAACTTGAAAGCGGGTCGATTTGCCGAGGGGGGATCGACGATCACCCAGCAGCTCGTAAAGAACTTTTTCTTGTCGAGCAAAAAGACATTGAAGCGCAAGATCGAAGAGCAATTTCTATCGCTGTTACTCGAAGCCCAGATTAGCAAAGACCAGATCTTAGAAATGTACCTGAACGTTATTTACATGGGACAAAGCGGTCCTTATCAAGTGCGTGGCCTGGGCAGTGCCGCCAGCGTTAATTTTGATAAACCGATTGGACAATTGTCTCTTGGGGAATGTGCACTCCTTGCCGCAATGATCAACAGCCCAGGGCGCTACAGTCCGTTCGAGCATCCGGAGGCCGCTAAAAAAAGGCGCGAATTGGTTTTGCAAAAAATGCGAGATGCCGAAATGATTTCGGAGGCTGACCAGAAAAATGCCAACACCGAAGCTCTGCCCAAGGTCGCACCTGCGCAAAGGCGCACCCACGCCCCCTACTTCGTCGTCGCGGCTTTGCGCGAATTCTCCAATTGGGAGGCCAAGGCTGAGGAAGGCGCCAGGCTCTACACATCTTTAGACCCGATCGCACAAAATGCGGTCCATCTGGCGATCCAAAAGGTGCTGCCCGCCGTAGAGAAGCGCATTAAAAAACCACCGGCTGATCCGCTTGAAGTGGCGGCCGTTGCCGTGGACATTAAGACGGCTGAAGTCTTGGCCATGGTGGGAGGCCGAAACTTTAGGACCACTCAATTCAATCGAGCGATCGATGCCAATCGCCAAATAGGATCGATCGTCAAACCCTTCGTTTATTGGAATGCCCTGCGCACCAATTCACCTTTAACTCCACTCGAGGATGAGCCCTTCGAATGGAAAATCGGTAAGAAGGTTTGGCAACCCCGAAATTACGATGGCAAAACACTTGGCAAGGTTCCCTACTTCTATGCTTTGGCCAACTCGATGAACATTCCGACCGCAAGACTTGGGCAAGAGGTCGGGCTGGAGGCCATTATCGATTTGCTCAAACTTTGCGGCGTGACCACACCCATCCAAGAGTTGCCGTCTTTGACATTGGGGGCTCTCGAACTTTCTCCCTTTACAGTTGCACAAATGTATTTGCCTATTGCGAGGCTCGGCACCACCGAACGATTGCATCTCTTGAACCGGGCGGAAAATTTAAACGGCGAAGTTTTATTTGAATACCAACCCACGCCGGAGCCTCTGTTAGATCCAGTGCCCACTTCGATGTTGGTCGGCATGATGAAGCAAACGGTGGAGATGGGGACAGCCAAAGCGCTTCGACTGTGGAAGGTCAACCAACCGCTCGCTGGCAAAACGGGAACGACGAGCGATACGAAGGACGCATGGTTTGTCGGTTTTTCCCCCCGTTTGTTAATGGTGGTTTGGGTCGGTTACGATAAGAACGCTCCCATGGGGCTGTCCGGCTCCAGTGCGGCTCTTCCCATTTGGTCCTCCGCCTTTTCGGCTATGAAGGATCAATTTCCCGAAACAGACTTTCAATGGCCGGAAGGAGTCGAACTTCGGACCCTAAATGGAACCGAAATACTCCGCGACTATGAAAATTTGACAGACTTACCGGAGACCATTCAGCTCGTATTGCCCGACTGGGCCTCTTGAGAGAAGCCCAATTTCGGCACTAGAGAGATGGGCACAATATTTTTTGACAGCTCTACTTATGCCTAGTATAAGTTTTCCTTGTGAAACAGATTTTGTTGATTCTGTCTTTTACAGTGTTCTCTCTTCCGGCCCTTGCAGGCGAGGCTTCATCCATGCCCGTCGATTGGCCGGCAGAATGGGCTGAACTCCCGATGTTAGAGACGCTCGACTGTCGCCCCCGCTGCGATGGTTCTTCCTATTGTGGTGAAATCGTAGACTACGACACCTGTGTATCTCAGCCTGCCGAAGCTCAATGCTATTGGACCTGCGACGAAAATTAAGTTCCTTTCAAAAATTTAGCGAGTGACCCCAGGAAGAAAGAATCCGCCCGTGCCGAGCGGCCTTCGCCGAGTGGTGGATGAGGCCGTCGGTGTGGGCTCGGGCGCCGTTGGTTGAGTGCGCGCCTGGTCTTTGACCACTGTGGCAGTCCCGGCTTCGCATGCGGCGGCTTGCTCGAGCGGCAGCAGTCGATGTGGAGAGTGCAGATAAGTCTTAGCCATATCGACGCCCACTCGCTCCATCCCATTTCCATGAGTCAGAACAATCCGGCCCGGCTCCGCCCCTTGATCGGATTTCAGGTGGTATATCTTATGGTACTTACTTTGCGACCCATGCATCGCCAGCCAAGCCGTAGTCCCAAGTGGAATAAGTCCCAGTTGCCCCAATTTTTGAATCTGACCGGGAGTCGACATGAGCCCCGGAAACCGAAAAAAGACGGAGGGCGTGAGACCATTTTGAATCATAGCTTTTTCGGTGCCCAATACTTCGTTTTCAGTGAACTCGCGCTCTCCCACGCCGGTCAGAAATGTTTTGTAGTAGGACTCGCCATGCTTGTAGGGATGCGAATGCGAATGATTGGCCCAGGTGATCTTAAGCCGACCCTGCCGCTCAAGCGGACCGAGAATTCGTTTAATGTCCGACATCTCCTGCGGGCGATCGGCCATCCGCTTCCCCGTCACGGCGATCGTTATCGCCACAGGTGTCGATGATTTTTGAACCATTTTAGCGATGGCCTGAAAGTAGTCGGCGTCATAAGGTTTGCTGGTGGGACACATATCGATGGTTAGCACAGTTCCCGGCGCGCAGCGCGGGCTGAATTGCTTGAGACCATGATTGCCATCCACAGCTCGCGAATTGCGCGTCATCTTTTCCACGGCCCGCAAATAGGTCGACTCACCAGATCGATGGGCCGTGCACCTAAGACTCGATGCGGATTTTATCTGAGTTTCGAGCGTATCGGGATTCACTAAGAGGTATTGCTTTTTACCCTGCAGACTAAATTCGCGAATGGCCGTGAGAATCCTTCCCGTCGACTGGCAGTCCAGGCGCACCGGTCGGTAATATTGAAAATCGGCCGCAGCCGTATTCATCATCAAGATTGCCAATGAGCTTAAGATAATTTTCATGTTCAATTGGAAGTGCAATCGTCGACCCGCGCCAAATTAGGCTTGGCGCGGCTCGCGCTCTAAAAGGTGTCTCAAAATGAGATGGTGACGAATTTGGCCTTACACCTGAGAAATCATCGAGCAGCCGGCACTCCAAATTCTTTGTTGTCATGCACTCCCACGATGTCTTCACCGCCCGCATCGTCTACGGCAGCCCGCACTTTCTCAAAGCTCTCGGCGTCCTTAACCTTAATCAGCATCACAATTCCGCCATCCCGCAGATACTGCGCAAATCTCTGCGCCGCAGGTTCGGGTACTCCTATACCAATCAGTGACCCCCCTCCTGCACCATAAAGCGTAAACAGGACAAAAAGACCGACACACATGCCTATCAACATCCAAGAGGAACCCGCTTCGTAGCCTGGCAGCCCCCCGCTTAAATAGACCATGGCCGCGAGGAGAGAGCCGATTGTCACTCCAACGATAGCCCCAATCTGCGCTCCACTTTTCACTTTCGTTTTTTGATTGGAGTGTAGGGCCAGCGACCAACGGCGACGAGGATAGAAGACTTGAATGTCACGCTCGCTAATTCCCAGTTTATGCAAATGTCCCAATGCCTCTGTCACTTCCGCCCGGCTCACGAAAACACTGGCCACCGTATCTTTATTCATAGGTTGCCCCTTCCAATTTCAAATTTTGCAATTGGCATGCCCCGACAAAGGCTATCCTCGTAGAATTGAGAATTTGACTCGGGGAAGAATGCCCCACGCCTTGCGAGCCCAAGCAATTCGTGTCACAAAATCTCAATGGAAAGTCTGAATTTAGATTGGGAAATGATTCGCATTTGGGTCACCGGCGGCGGAACCGGAAGTTGGATTGCGGCCATACTGGTGGCGTTCGTCTTAACTGGAGTTCTCAAGCTATTGTTGAAAGGTCTTGAGCTCCGCTTACTTGAACTTGCTCAAAAAACCTCGGTCCAATGGGATGACTTTCTGGTTGAAAATTTGGGACGCCTGAAGAGTTCTGTCGTTTTTATTTGGCTAC
>JBFWON010000117.1:0-11648 GCA_050250515.1 Bdellovibrionales bacterium
TACAGTACAACTTTACGTAGATTCCTCGTGCACCACGATGGTTGGATCTGGTACAGCAGCCGGAATCAGTATCGACATTTCGAGCTCGGCTCTTTCGGTTGGAGTCCACACTCTCTACGCCAATCGAGACAATGCTTCGGCCAGTGCCTCTCCATGCTCGACGGCCTTTTTAAGTTACGAGGTGATCTCGTCGCCACCGGCCGTGCCGACCAGCCTGACTTTGCAAAATCCCACGACATCGCCCAACAATGATGCCACCCCGACAATTCGAGTCGGCACAGTGGCGGCTGGCTATGTGGCCCACCTGTACTCAGATGCAAGTTGTACCACCGAGGTCGGAAGCGCAACAGCCACCGGTACACTAGTGGACGTCACCGTTGCCGCGTTGGCCGACGGCACTTATACTTTTTACGCTAAGTCAGAGAACGCCGGTGGAACGTTCTCGAGCTGTTCCACAGCGAATGTCACCTACCAGTAT
The DNA here is from genome assembly GCA_050250515.1 of Bdellovibrionales bacterium. Taxonomy (GTDB): domain Bacteria; phylum Bdellovibrionota; class Bdellovibrionia; order Bdellovibrionales; family UBA1609; genus JALHOQ01. Next base: position 479 of record JBFWON010000117.1, read on the forward strand.
GATAGTGGCTTAAGCATATTACCTGCACCGACCTTAATTACATTGCTAAATCCCACCACTTCGCCCGATCAAGACACCACTCCACAGCTTCAAGTTTCTGGCGTGGCCTCGGGTGACACCGTTAAGTTGTTCACCGACAGTGCTTGTTCGACTCAAGTGGCTTCGGGCACGGCTTCAGGAACCACGATCAATTTGACGACCTCAGTTTTGAGTGTAGGAGTATATAAGATCTACGCCAATCGCACTGACACCTCGCCCAGCACATCCAATTGCAGTTCTGTTTACGCCAACTATGAAGTGACCAATATTATTCAAATTGACACATTTCAGTCTGGTTTTGGCAATTGGGCCAATGTCACGGGTGACGATCAAGATTGGACAAGAAATTCTGGAACCACACCTTCCACCGGCGTGGGTCCTGATGCTGGATATGGAAACACAGGCTTTTATCTATACACTGAGGCTTCTTCTCCTGTAGCTGCAAACGACGTGTTCAATCTTGAGTCCAATACTCTTGATGCCGGCGCCAACAACCTTGCCGTCAATTTCAAATGGAACAAACGCGGCACCAGTATGGGTAACACTTATTTAGAGGTTTCCACCGACGGCGGAACAAATTGGGATACGGCCGTTTGGTCGCATGTCGGGTCTGATGTGGCCACGAGCGGTACGCACACTTGGCGCAGCACGACCGTGGACCTTTGTGGCCTCGGCTACAATAGCGGCAATATTAAGCTTCGCTTCCGCGGTGTTATGCCCTCCACCGGGACAGTTTGGAATTCGGATATGGCGATTGACAATGTCATGGTCTACGCCAGCAGTTGTGCAGCCCCAGTCACCGTCGCCATTACCTCTCCGGCCGCGGACACGCTGATCACCGAGTTGACGAAATCAAGCTTTGCCGTATCGGGAACTTGCTCCAACAATGGAGGGACAGTGGAAATTAGTGGTGATGCCTCGGCCAGCACCACTTGTTCCGGTGGCACTTGGAGCGCCAACCTCAACTTTACGGATGCCCCCGACGGTCCGGTTGTCATTCAGGCACGCCACATCTTTGGTGAAATGGAAGGTTCCGACAACCGCGCGTTCACCAAAGACGCCACTATTATTTACTCAGACGATTTTGAAGTCGACTTTGGCAACTGGGCCAATGTGACAGGCGATGATCAAGATTGGACACGCAACACCGGCAATACACCGTCCAATGGAGTAGGACCTAGCACCGATGCGAGCGGATCGGGTTACTATCTTTACACCGAGGCCTCCAACCCAACCTCGGCCAATGATGTTTTCAATCTCGTCGGTCCGTCGGTCAACGCAGGAACGTACCAATTGAAACTCGACTTCAAATACAACAAGCGGGGAACAACCATGGGTAATCTTTATGTCGAAGTTTCCACCGATGGCGGAACGAATTGGGATACGGCCATTTGGTCGCACCTCGGCGCCGACGTGAACTCAAATGGCATCGACATTTGGCGGGATGGAACCGTTGACCTCTGCGGACAGGGCTATACGACAGGCAATGTGAAGATTCGCTTCCGAGCCGTTATGCCCTCTACCGGAACCATTCGAAACTCCGATATGGGTATCGATGAAGTCAAGATCTCGAAGGGTCCGTGCCTGTAACACGGACCTTGACTTGGTCGTTCGCCCTCCGCTAATTCATCGTGCATGCAAAATCGAATTTTTTCGTCGATCCAAGTGTTCTTGTTCGCCCTTGTTCTTCTGTCCCACAACCTGCACGCAGCTGAGGCCGATCCAAAGGCAGCGCAAGAGCCCAGCACGCTCGACAAAGTCGAGGACGCCACCGAACAGGCGCTCGAGGCAGGCAAGGAGAAGGTCAATCAATTCGGCCAGGCCCTATCAGAAATGCGGCAACGACGAGAAGAGCGCCAGTGGTTGATCACCGGGAACTATTCTTACTTAGACCTGTGGATCCCATCTAAATATGGGGTCTCGGTAGCCTACGTTAAAAGCGCTGAGGACACTTATGAGCTGGATTACATGCGGGCCTCTTATGGGCTTGGATGGTTTGGCGTCGATCTGGGCGAGGTCACGGAGCAACGCCTAGCTCTGCTTTACCGATCCTTCTCCAAACGTAACAGCTTTAATTTTCAAATGGGTGTTAACTACAACAAGTTTGCCATTCACATCGGCAATGACTTGTTGGCCAAGGTTTCAGGTAATTCCAATTTGGACTATTCCCTCATGCAGATTGAAACCTTAGGGCTCAGCTGGGGACTTGGCAATCGCTGGCAAACAAAGGGCGGATTTGTGTGGTCCTTCGATTGGCTGCAACTGCACATTCCTTTGCTAAAGCTAACGGAAAAAACGCCCTTTATCGATGCGACCACGGACAGCAGCGATCGCGATGACGCCAAAACTGCCGTCAAACTGATTCGCTACTTTCCGCGGATTGTCGCCCTTAAGGTTCAATTGGGATTTACGTTTTAGAAAATCGCCGAAATTGCTGAACCACCAGGTCACATGATTGAGGACAAGCTTGCGAATCCTCCGCATTCAAGCTAATTTGCTGCTTTTATAGGCATAGGAGACTTGGGGATGCCGGAATCACTGAAAAAACCTGACAAGAAAAGAAAGTGGAACAGTCTTGAGTTGGCTGACCAGATGTTCAAGGATGCTTTCCTGGTCAAGAAAACCCGTTTTTCCCATCTTCATCCAGAGCTTTCCGACGAAGATCTTCAGAAGATGACGGCCGAGTATTTTAAGAGGTTAAATGAGGAAGAATCTCGATGAAGGGTCTTCTGGACGTTCTGAAGGACGTCACGACTCGATTTGATGAAGCTCAGATCGAGTACTTCCTCGTTGGGTCACTCGCAACAATGTATTACGGTCGTCCTCGATTTACTCAAGATGTCGATCTCGTGGTTAGAATTAAAGCCAAACAGATTCCCCACTTTGAAAAGCTTTTTCCCATAGAAGAATACTACTCTCCGCCTAAAGAAATTTTGCACGACGAGATTCTCCGTCGTGGGAGTTTTAATCTTATCAATCAAAGTTCGGGAATAAAAATCGACATTGTGATGGATAAAGAAACAGACTTTTACAAATCTGAATTTCAACGTCGTAAGAAGATTGAAATTGCGTCTGGAGTTGACGTGTTCATTGCCTCCCCCGAGGATTTGATTCTGAAGAAATTAGATTATTTTCGAGAGGGGCAATCTGAAAAACACCTGCTGGACATTCGTGATATCTTGATGAATGTTTCAGTTGACGAAGGCTATATCAAGGAGTGGGCAGAACGCCTGAATCTCACCAAAGAATGGCAAAAAGTCTAATCCTAAAGGAAATTACCCCTGTGAAATACGGGTGACGCCGATCACGCCCTTGAGCTTAGACAAGTCGCTCATGACTTCTGAAAGCTGATTGGTGTCGCGCACATTGATATCAAAAGTACAAATGGCTTTCATGTCTTTAGTTGTACGCGCTTGAGCCGTGAGAATATTAATTCCATGGGTGGAGAAAACCTCACTCATCAAACGGAGCATGCCGGAAGTGTCGTGACTCACCACTCGAATAGTGACGGTTCGGCTGGCCTCAGGCTGTTTGGCGCCACTCCAACCGACATCGATTCTTCGATCTTGATCGAGCTCAAAAGCCTTTGGGCAGTCCGCCCGGTGAATGACGATTCCACGTCCAAGAGTGATAAAACCTAAAATCGAATCACCAGGAATCGGGGTACAACATTTGGCAAAGCGCACGAGGACGTCATCCAAACCATCCACACGAACCAGCGAAGCCGATTGTTTTCTTCTACCAACGGCAGCCTGAAAGGCTCTCTTAATAAAATTGGACTCGCTTGGAGGTGCTTCTTTTTCATCGGGAAGCTTAACCTTTAAACCATCGAGAACAAATTGCGGTGTTATGGTCCCAAAGCCAACCTTAACCAAGATATCTTCTTCGCTATTGCATCCATTCTCGCGAGCAAACGCGGTGAACTCTGGCTTCTCCACCAGACGAGCCAAGGACATTCCCGCCTTGCGGACCGCTTTTTCCATCATTTCCTTGCCAAGCTCGTGAGCCCGCTTGCGAGCCTCCGTCTTAACGAACTGACGAATCTTTGATTTCGCTTTGGTCGTGACACAACTTTTTAGCCAATCCTTCGAGGGCGACTGAGTTTTGGAAGTGATCACCTCCACCGTATCGCCGTTGGCCAGCCTATGTTTCAAGGACACGAGCTTGCCGTTCACCCGAGCCGCAACGATCCGATTACCCACATCAGTATGGACACCGTAGGCAAAATCAATTGGGGTCGCACCCTCAGGAAACTCGCGCACGTCCCCCTTGGGGGTGAATACATAGATTTCACTATCAAAGAGATCTGTTTTAAAATTCTCTAAAAATTCATCAGGATTTGTTGTCGTCTGATGCTCTTTAATCAATTCGCGTAGACCATTGAATTTCTTCAAAGTCTCCGCGTCGATCTCATAGGTGTCGCCCTCTTCTTTGTACTGCCAATGAGCCGCGATCCCGCGCTCGGCAATCAAATGCATTTCGTAGGTCCGAATTTGAATCTCAATACGTTCCGCTTGAGGGCCAATGACTGTCGTGTGCAAAGACTGATAATTATTCGTCTTAGGCATAGCGATAAAATCTTTGAACCGCCCCGGGATTGGCTTCCAGAGCGAATGGACCAGACCCAAGACCTCGTAGCACTCGGCCACCGAATTGACGTTCACCCGAAAGGCGAGGACGTCGTAGACCTGTTCGTAGTCGATATTGCGACTCGACATTTTTTTATAAATGGACCAGAGGTGCTTGGGGCGTCCGTTAACCTCGAACTTAATCTTGGTTCGTTTTTCGAGTTCGTTGTTAAGAATCTTACGGACATCTTCGATGTATTTTTCCCGCTCTTTTTTCTTTCGCGCCACTTTCTGCGCTAGAGCATAATAGGCCTCAGGAAATCCGTAGCGAAACGAGAGATCTTCCAACTCCACTTTGATGCTATTGATACCCATGCGACTTGCTAGTGGAGCGTAAATATCCAAAGTCTCTAATGCGATCTGCGCCTGCTTTTCCGGCGGCATATGATTGAGCGTTCGCATATTGTGCAAGCGATCGGCGAGCTTCACCAAAACCACGCGGACATCTTTGCCCATGGCCACGATCATCTTGCGAATGTTTTCGCCCTGTTTTTCGTGGGTGTTACGAAATTTCATTAGCGAAATCTTCGTCACACCATCGACAAGACGATAAACCGTAGGTCCAAACTCTTTTTTTATTTCTTCCGGAGTGACTTGCGTGTCCTCGACTGTGTCATGCAAAAGACCCGTAGCAATGGTGGGCGTATCCAAATGAAGTTCGGCTAGTATGGCCGCCACCCCTAAGGGGTGAATGATATAGGGATCACCAGATCGGCGAATTTGGCCGGCGTGGGCGCGTTCAGAAAACTCATAAGCTTTTCGAATAAGATCTGGATTGGCTTCGGGATTGGTCCGGCGGACCAGATCCAAAAGTTCCTCGATGGACTGGGGGGTCTCATCGGTGGGCTTGAATTCAACGGCCTCACTCATTTGGTCAAAAGTCCTAGGTTAGCGAATTTTCCGTCAACACTATCTTGACGGAAGAATCGTGAACGGACTCAACGGGAAAGATCGCGCTGGACCTGCTGATCAGGGCTTAATCCCTGAGGATCAGTCGTATCGAAATATACCGTTCCGGCTGCGACCTCACGTAGAGCATTCACCACATGTTTGTTGTTCCTGCCTGGAGCCGTACAAGAGTCACCTTTCATAAGCTGCTTGGCGCGCTTGGCCACCAAAAGTACCAATGAAAAACGGTTGTTCACTTTGTCCAAACAATCTTCAACAGTAATACGGGCCACAAAACTCTCCCTACTTGATACGCCGAAGCGGCTTCCTAAAGCTCGATACCTTATTGATTTTGAATGAGTTTTTCAATGACTTTCCGAAGCTCTGCATAGGCCCGGTCAAAATCGTCATTGACAATGACAAGATCAAAGTCCTGCGCCTGCGCCATTTCCTTTTGAGCACTTTCAAGACGGCGCTGAAGATCGTCCTCGCTGGTAACCCCCCTCTTTTTGAATCTTTGACGCAGTGCATCTTCGTTGGGGGGAGAAATGAATACGGTCACAGCATGGGGGAACTCCCCTAAGAGGGTTTTGGCGCCCTGGACGTCCACATCCATGATAACGATCTTTCCACGGGCGTGAGCCTCCCTCATTTGGGCCCTGGGCGTTCCATAAAGTCGGCCATGGACATTGGCCCACTCGATAAAGAATTCTTCTTTGATCAGCTGTCGAAACCGGTCCTCAGTGACAAAGTGATAGGGATCCCCTTCCTTTTCGCCCGCACGAGGCGCGCGCGTCGTATAAGTGATCACATCATGCAACTGGGGAAACTCCTCGAGCGCCCTTCCTAGAAGCGTCGACTTTCCAACAGCTGTGGGACCAATTATAAAAAGGGTAGGATCTTTCATTCGATGTTTTGCACCTGCTCACGAAATTTTTCTATCAATGATTTGGCGTCCACTACGGCCTGAGTCAAACTCGACAGCTGAGATTTGGAACCAATCGTGTTCACTTCTCGCAATAATTCCTGGCTGTAGAAGTCCATTTTCTTTCCCTTGGCTTCGTCACCTATCACAAGACCTCGACAGGCCTTTATGTGTTCGCGCAGCCGAACGACTTCCTCATGCACGTCCATTTTGTCGATCATCAAGGCCGTTTCCAAGGCCAGTCTTGACGCATCCATAGGCTCGCTTTGTAGGGCCACCAATCTAGATTTTAGTCTTTGCTGTGAGGATCGCATGGCCTCTTCGCGCCACTTCGACATTTCCTCCACCTGGGAGTCGAGATCTTTTAACAGACCCAAAATTTCCTTTTTCAACATGGCGCCTTCTCGCTCGCGAAAGGCCAAAGCCTTCGCCACCGCTTTGACCAGATGAAGTTCCAGTAGCTTTCCTTCGCTGGGTGCCACATGGGTCTTTTCCTGATGCTCAATCACCTGCGGCATTTGCAAGACGTCCCGAAGGCTCAGGTCATCTTTTAGTCCGAGCTTTCTCGACATTTTGCGAAGCTCCTTCGTCCACATTTCCGCCACTTCAGGACGAATCCGCGAAGTCCCAACCCGCGCCTCAGCGGTTGGTCTTCGGTGAACGTAAATGTCGACTGTACCGCGACTCCAACCGGAAAATTTCTTTCTGAGGTCATTTTCAAAAGGAGCATATTCTTTGGGCAAGTGAAACCGCAGTTCGAGAAAGCGGCCGTTGACGGATTTGACATGCACTTCCAGTTCGCACGAGGAAGTCTTACCGAGGCTTGAGCCATAGCCCGTCATGCTTCTCATTTCCACCTCCGTCACAGAAAACTACGATTTTCCCCTAGGTTTCGTCAATGAAACGTGTCACGCAGCGAGTAGCCTCGGCCACCAAGTCCGAATCCTTCAACCAAACGATTTCATGATCGCGGGCAAACCAGGTTTTTTGCTTTTTTGCCAACTGCAGGGTCTTTAATTCAATCTGTTCCCGTAAATGGTGGGTGGCCATGCGCCCCCGCAAAACGTCCGAACATTCCTTGTAGCCGACGCTTTGAAGAGGCGGCCATTTTTCAAAACCGTCTTCCAGGAGCTGTCTCGTTTCCTCAAGCAGCCCAGCAAGCAGCATATCCGCAGTCCTCCTATGGATTCTCTTTTCAAGGTCCGCCCGGGCGGGTGCCAGTCCAATCTTCAATTTTGGATAAGGAAACGGTAGGGGTTTGAACTGCGCCTTCCACCAAGCCATGCCATGACCGGTATCAAGAAGCACTGTGAGGGCACGTCCCACCCGATAGCTATCATTCGGGTTCAGTCGCGCCGCGGAGTCAGGGTCTTCCCGGTTCAACCTTTCCCACAGCTTCTGGGCCCCCCACTTCTCAAGTTCCTCTTTCACCAGCCGCTCATTTTTTGCCGAAGCTTTGGGCACTGCGAAGAGCCCCTTCTCGAGAGCTTGGACGTAAAATCCACTCCCCCCGACCGCCAAGATCAATTGGCACGGAGATTCTTCGAGAGCCGCGAGGGCCAAGCGCCTGTAATCACCTGCCGTCAAGACTTGGCCCGGCGGAACGATATCAAAAAGTAAGTGGGGTACAGATTCGCGCTCCGCTAGCGAAGGTTTAGCGCTGCCGACATCCAACCGCTGATATATCTGTAAACTGTCACAGTTTAAGATGGCGCCGTTCCACTTTTTCGCGAGCTCCATCGCGAGGGCCGTCTTCCCACTGGCGGTCGGACCCAGCACAAAAACGACCCGCTTCATTAGACGATCCGACCAAACTCGCGTTCGATTTCCGAAAAACTTCTCAAGACGTACACCGGCCGACCGTGGGGGCAAAAACTCGACAGCGGAAATTCATCCATCTGTTGCAAGAGCTCAACCATTTGACCGGAACTCAAGGCTTGGCCGGCTCGAACCACAGAATGGCATGCCATAGTGGCCAATAGGTCTCCGACCAGAGTCTCAGCCAAACTTCCACCGTGATTTTCAAACTGCTTTCGAACAAGAGCTCGCAAACCCTCTACCACAGCCGTTTCAGTCACGAGAGCTGGCTGACTTCGAATGGCTACGCTTTCCGGCCCCATGGGCTCGACCTCTAGACCGATGCTCCTCAAACCCTCCGCCATTTGCATCAGAGTTTCGACTTCAGCTTCGTTCAGATCCAAAACCACTGGCAAAAGAAGATTCTGTACTTCCACTTGGCCTGACTTGAAGCCGGCCATCAATCGTTCAAATACGACCCGCTCATGAGCCGCGTGTTGGTCGACAAGATAAAAACCATCCCGGCTCTGGGCCGCGATGTAAGTCAATCCCACCTGCCCGACAATTTGCAGATCAGCCCACGAGAAAGGCAGACCCGACGGCCGACTCGTTTCCAGCGGCGCCACACGGCTTTCGACGGCTTCTCGAACATCCGCCAAAGGAAATGCTTTCTTACTATATTGAACCTGGGTGAATTCCGCTCCAGCAAAACTCATGGGCATCGGAGTTTCATTCGCCAGCCGCTGGGGTTCCATTGTCGGACTGGGGGATGTGGTCTTACTACTTTTTGCGATCAGCCACGGGGCTTGCTCCAGAGCTTCACGAAAAACACCATTCACCGCTCTAAATACCATTTGCGGATTTTGAAACTTAACTTGTGACTTCGTCGGATGAACGTTCACGTCGACTTCCGTCGTCGCCATACTAATCTTGACCACGGCAGTGGGATACTCACCTTGCATCAACAAATTTCGGTAGGCATCCATAATCGCCGCCACAATGGTGCGATCCTGCACCCAACGATCTTGCACAAAAATCCAAAAATTTCGATTGGCCCCCGTCGTTTCCCGCGGCGAGCCGGCCAAGATCTCGACACGGATTCCGTCGGTGGTGTGATGAGCCGGATAAAGAGAAATTCCTGACAAAACGTCACGCGCTCGATCATACAAGCTCTCTTTGGCCGGCCAATGATTCAGCAGTTCCCCTTGCGAACGAATGCGAAAACTGACTTTGGGGTGCGCCAATGCGAGGGCTTTAAGTGTGGTTTTGATTTGGGTATTTTCCGCCGCATTCGATTTCAAAAACCGCAATCGGGCCGGAACATTGGCAAACAGCTCCCGAACCTGAATCTCAGTCCCCACGCGGGTCGAGGTCGGAACTACGGGTTCCCACTGTCCAAAGTTCGCCACCAGTTGATGACCCATGCCTTTTTCGCCCGCCACCCGCGAGGCAATTCGAACTTCGGCCACAGCCGCGATGCTCGCGAGGGCTTCTCCTCGAAAACCAAATGTATGCAATCGAAAGAGATCTTCAGCCTGGCGAATTTTACTGGTGGCGTGGCGCTTCAGGCAGTGACTTAAGTCTTCTGCGTTCATGCCACAGCCATCATCCCGAACCGTGACGGACCTTCCACCATCCGAAAATTCAATTTCAATTTCAGTGGCTCCGGAATCCAGTGAATTTTCGATCAGCTCCTTAACCAAATTGGCCGGGCGATCAAGAACTTCTCCTGCCGCAATTTGATCGACGACTTCACTCGCCAGAACCTCAACGCTCATCAGTACTCCATTTGAAGACTGGCTAAATATCCTAAGTAGGCGGTCTTCTCGTAATAGTACTTCACATCCGCTCTCAGCATGTATCGTTTGAACAACCGGGCTCCCACCCCAAGGCCCGCATCCGCGCCAATACGGAATTCCAACGAATCCGTATTTTCGTCCACATTGGTTCCGGCCTGCCGCACCTGCAATCGATAACGTGTAAAGGTCCACATGACGCCGAGTCCGTAGCTCACCACCCAATTGTCCAAATTCACCAACGGCATCATCGCCATCACATCACCAAAGAGTAAAAAGCCATTGGGACCACCACTGGCAAAGCGAGAGTAGTAATTGGGCTTGTCGAACGAAACCCACAAATTGACATCCAACGGAGGACCATCAAAGAGTGTTCCGGGGCCCATCATGCGAAGGCCGTACATGCCGATCTTGTCAGACAATTTTTTGCCCGAAAATTTCTCCGTAAAATTGACTTGGGCATAAGCCAACCCTAAGTACCGGGCCAAATAAAGAGGAGGACGGGTCGTTGGCATGTCCTCTTCCGGTTTATTGAACGCCTGCGATTTGGCGTCGCCACCTTTATTAGGACCCGCAGCTGGAGGAGGTGGCGTGGCCTCTTTTTCCACCACTCGAACATCCGTATCCGGAATATAGCCAAATCCCTTAGAGAGCTTCACCTTGTGAAACAGTCCTAAACCCGCCACGCCCGGATAGGCTTTTTTCGAAATGGTCACTTTTGTCTGAAAGGACAAATACTCCAACACGCGAGAATCAAAGTCCGCCTTCTCATAGACGGCCGCGCCGTCGGCCACGATTATGGCTTGTGCTGAAGTTTTTCTTTTAGCAAAAGCAGGCTCAGGAAGGACCAACAGGGAGGCGGCGCAAACCCCAAACACGATGGAGAGCTTCGAACACAATTCGCGAGGACATTTTACTCTGCCCCACGCGCCGATCTTCAAAAACGATAGGAATTTCAATGCCGTTAAAACCAAGCTTTAGCGCCCTATATTTCAATTCAATCTGGAAACTATAGCCCTCGGAGCGGACAGAATCCAAGCCGATCTTTTGCAATGTTGAGGCTTTCCAACCATTGAAGCCGCCCGTCCAATCACGGA
>JBFWON010000118.1:0-11535 GCA_050250515.1 Bdellovibrionales bacterium
TTCCGATCTGACTTCTAATATTAAGAATACGAACATGGCGGCCATTGATAGAATAAGTTTGAAACCGTTCATCCGGGTTGAACTTTAATGGCATCTCGCGGCCGGTGAGGTTTTGCGCCAAGATGTTTCCAGACAATGACCAGATATTGATAATTTGATCAATGTGTTCGTCGCCTTCTAAATCCCGGATCAAATCTTCCGTGGATTCGAGGTTTTCAATCAATTGGGCGGACAATCCCGAGGCCAGAAGCGACGACGCCACGGTTTCAAGCCGCTGATCTAAAAGCCGTTGTCGCTCATTTTCGAAAAACAATAGCAATGCGGTCGAGATCAAAAAAATCGTAGAGGCCAAAAATACGAATATAAGTAGAAAAAATCTACGCCTCAATCCAATATCCAACGTTGCGTTTGCTTTCGATTCGAGCCTGGCAGGAGAGTCCCTCGAGCTTACGACGCAAATTCTTGATGGCGGTTTCGACCACATTGGATTCCACCATCCGTTCCATTTCCCAAACGCGGTCTAGGATCTGAAAACGATTGAACACCCGACCGGGGTGTTCGGTGAGGAGCGAGAGCAATTGAAATTCTTTGCGGGTCAAATCGAGCTTCTGTGGTCCTACTTGGGCGGCTTGGGTTTGCAAATTGAGCGTGAGGTTCCCCACCATTCGAATCGTCGATTGAGCTGCCGGGCTGGAAGCTCTTCGCGCCAGTGAACGAAGCCTGGCGGTGAGTTCCTCTAAAACAAACGGCTTAGAGAGATAGTCGTCCACACCCTGATCAAGAAGGCGGGCCTTCTCAGAGGCCATGTCGAGCGAGGACAGCACGAGTATGGCGCAGCTCGGGAATTTTTTCTTGATATCAGGTACTAAAGCCCCCGCGTCTGATCGACCGAGCATTCGATCTAAAACCACGAGACTGGGTTCGGGGCCATTGAGAAAGTAACTACGGACTTCATCGGCGGTTGTGCAAAGCTCAACACGAAATCCCTCGCGGCCTAAGGCGTTGCTCAGATACTCGGAAAGCTGGGGATCGTCTTCGACCAGAAGAAGCTGCATGGCGACCTAAGACTGCCACGCCCGAGGACGATGGTCAAAAGTGGCCATCGTCCTGGCAGATTTAAAGGCTATTAGCCGTGTTGTTTCTTTTTGATGCACTCGACGAGCTTAGCGCCCTTGAGGGTTTTGTCCTCTTTCATGCAAGCGGCGCGAGCTTCTTTGTGGCCCATGGGCTTGGCAGCTTGAGCAGTCGGGACTGGAACGGCCGTAGCGGGCTTCGTTTCAGTGGCGGGTTTAGATTCTCCACCTTGAGCAAAAGCGGCACCAGAAGCAACTAAAGCAAGAGCGAGTAACGTGTTCTTCATTTGAGAACTCCTTTGTTAAATCCAGGCTAGCAAGGGGGGCTGACCTCCAGGTGGTTTGAAAATGGTTTTTTCCTCATTTTGGTGACCCCAACCCCTCAGTCCGCGTGGCGTCATTGTTGGACAGCGGCTGACGGGCCATTAAACTTGGCCGCCATGAAAATACATATATTGATGGCGGTGGCTCTAAGTTCCAGTTCACCTGGTGCTTGGGGATGGGGAAAGCAGGGACATCAACTGGTAGGACAAGTCGCCGCCCGTGTGGTGAGTGGCGAGCCCGAGTCCAAATTTATGAAATCCATGGTCTTTGACTTTGGTTATTACAATTACGTCCCCGATGCGATCTGGAAAAAGCCTGAAACTTATGAAAAAGAAAAAAACGAACACTTCATGGATATGGAAATCTTTGAACGGGCATTCAAAGAAAAAGGCACGACCAAGATGGACTTTAGGTTAAGCCGCAAAGAATTCGAAGCGAAATACCCCGACATTAAGGCGGAAGCCGGCCGCGCCTTTTGGCGCATTCGCGAAATGGAAGAGAGCCTGAGAAAGATCACAAATGAGCTCAAAGCCCTATCTGAAGAATCGGGAAAAGAAAGACAAGCTTTGCAAGAAAAGTGGTTGGTCTTGGCCGGAACTATGGGCCACTATGTGGCCGACCTCGGTCAACCACTTCACTGCACTGAAAACTACGATGGCGCGATGACCGATCAACGGGGAATTCACGCGTATTTTGAAATCGACTTAGTGGATGAAAACTTCCCCGACTTGTCGGCGATGGTTCATAAGCAGGCGGCCAACAAATGGAAGACTTTTCATAAAACCAGCGCGCAAAAGTCCGTTCTCGATTTGTTGATTGAGTTAGCTGAAAACTCCCGTAAAGACGTGAAGACTCTTTTAGCGTTGGACAAGCGGAAGGCCCGCACGGGAAGTCGCAAAGAAGCCAAGCGCTTCGAGCCTCTGATGGTTCGCCATCTTGTGCAGGCGTCGCTGACATTGGCTGAGATTTACAGTCGCCATCTTGGCTGGAAATACGATGGCAATAAGTTTTACTTCTTCGCCGGGGAACCCGCGTACATTCCAGCCGGGGAGGCCAAATGACTTCGCAGACTCGAATCATGTTGTTAGGCGCGGGAGAGCTGGGCAAAGAATTCGCGATTTCTGCCCAGCGCCTGGGGCTTTTTGTGGTGGCGGTGGACCGTTACGCTGGTGCACCCGCCATGCGCGTGGCGGACGCCTACGCCGTCATTGATATGCTAGATGGCGCGGAACTTGAGAAAGTCGTCGCACAGTTTAAGCCCGACATTATTGTTCCTGAAATCGAGGCCATTCGGACGGAAAAATTAAAAGAGTTTGAAAGTCGAGGCATTCAAGTTTGTCCGAGCGCCAAGGCTACCCACCTGACCATGAATCGCGATGCCATTCGCGACGCCGCAGCTCGAGAACTCAAACTCAAAACCGCGCAATTTCACTATGCGGAGAGTGCCGACGAACTCGCTCGAGTCAGTGCAGAAATCGGCTTTCCCAACGTGGTGAAGCCGGTTATGTCTTCGTCTGGCAAAGGTCAGTCGGTAGTTAAGAATGCGGCGGGAGTGCTAGCGGCATGGAAGTATGCTGTGGCCGGTATGCGGGGGGATAAACCCAAAGTCATCGTCGAGGAATTTATTAAGTTTGATTTCGAGATCACACTTCTCACGATCAAACAAAAGCGTGGTCCCACCCTCTTTGTTGACCCCATCGGGCATCGGCAGGAGCGGGGCGATTACCAAGAGAGTTGGATCCCAGCTAGACTCACGCCCACCCAATTGAAGCAGGCGAAGCAGATGGCCAAGAAAGTCACCGATTACTTAGGTGGGGCCGGTCTGTTTGGCGTGGAGTTTTTTATTTCAGGCAAAGACGTCTATTTCTCTGAGCTTTCGCCGCGCCCCCATGATACCGGCATGGTGACTTTGATTTCCCAGGACTTATCCGAGTTTGATTTGCATCTTCGTGCCATTTTAGGTCTTCCCATTCAGGACATTCAATACCGGGGGGCCTCGGCTTCTGCGGTCATTTTGGCTGATCGTGAAAGTGATTCTTTCACCATTCAAGGAGTGGAGAAGGCGCTCAAGGTGAAGTCCGCTGAGGTCCGATTGTTTGGCAAACCCTCCACCCGAAAATACCGACGCATGGGTGTGGCACTCGCCCGTGGGCGCAACGTGGCTGAAGCCCGCCGCCGCGCCAAAACCGCCGCGAAAGCCGTTCGCATTCAGTACCGTTAAATGGCTTAAAAATGCCCCATCCTCGGCCCGGTTTTCGCTATGCCTAAGTAGGTAATAGCCAAATCGAAGGGATAAGTGGATGCGGACCGTTTTTCGGCACTTGGTAGGCATAATTTTGTTAGTGCAGATGGGCCTCGCCGGTCCGAGGTCCTTGGCCGAGAAATCTCGCGATCATGCCTATAAAGAGCGCCGTGCCGCTTTGACTAAACTACTGACCACTACGCTTCCGCTCAATTCCGGGGAGTCAGGATGGCTGCCTACATATCTTTCTTACTTACAACACTATTACCAACATGAGCCTCTCATTGACACCATTCGGGCCCTCCCGGCAGGCCGCCAATTCGAACGAGCTGTGGAACAAATGGCCAAGCAGTTGGGTGAGGACTCTCAGATTCCGCATTTCTTGGCGAAAGAAAATGCTTTTGTGTTTTTTTCGATTTCTCATTTGATGGTTCGTCTCATTAAAACAGCCCGATTTGATCTGGCCGACAATGTCTACGAGTCCTGGAAAATGTGGCTGGTGAAAAACGATTTTCTAAGAGAGACGCCTGAGAATATTCGCGCCTATGAACTTTGGCTTGAGGGAATCTATGCGGAGGCTTTTTTAACCGCAGGTCCCTGGCAGCCCGGAGAAATTGATCGCGTGAACCAGTTCTTCGCGGGAAAAGCTGAGCCCGGAGACGTGGACAAGGCCTTTGAGGCCTTTTTGGCGTACAACTATGAGGGTCGTTCATCAGATGCGCGGGCCCCGAAGATCTCCATTGTTCAGAAACTCATCTCGGGAACCTTCGGACTGGTGGGTGCCGGAGTTGGATTCCTGTTTGGGGTAGGGGCGGGTGGGCAGGTGATCAGCTACATTCCGTACTCCTACGAATATGGACGCCCGATCTGTTTTTTAGGGATACTAATGGTTTCTTGTGGGGTAGGCCTTGCAACCGGAGTCAAAGTCGGTGAGGAGACCTTCAGTAAACGGTGGTGGACCTTTGTGCCCGCGAGCGCTTCAAGATCTTCTTTTCTTGGACGATCTCAAGCATTGCGTCAGTGTGAATTGATATTGGGCGGGTCCCGAAAATGAAGATCGCACCCGCAATAAATCTTCTTCTGTTTATTTCGGTGTTGTTCGCTTCGCCCATTTTTGCGCATGAAAATGACAAGTGCAGTGAGGAAGTCGTCCAAGGACTGTTCTTCGAAAAGGTACCACGCTACCGGGCCGTGGGTTCTACTTTGCACCATCTTGAAGAAGGCAGCCGCAGTTGGCTTGAGTGTTTAAGTCAGGCGGCAAAATCGCCACAGGGGCAAGAGGTCATGGCGCGAGGTCGAAATGCACGTCAGACTTATTTGACCCGCTTGCAGGTGGATTATTCGTCCCAAGATGATTTGAATCTGATCCTAACACCCGAGCAAGAGATCTTGCGGCGGTTGAGCTTTGAAATCGAGCAAGGCAAAAGGCGCATGGATGAGACCAAACCGAAGTGGTGGGAAGTCCGAGCCCAAGCTCTGAACGAAACGGTCACTCGTTTTTCCCTGCCCAAGACCACCACCGACGCCGATCTTGAAAAAATGGCGCCGCAGGACGCCCGTTACGATTCTGCCTTGCGATTTTTTCGACGTAAAGAGCATCAACTGGGTGAGCTTTTGACCTCCAGGGACGAACCACCTTGCGCTCACCAGAAAAATTTAAGGCCCGCACCATTGAGCGGCTCATGATGCTCAGGCTTAAGAACTTCACGGCGGCGCTTCGAGACGCGGCTGAACTAGAGGAAATTAAAATCACGTTGAAGCCAAGAAAGCCGGGTGTGGCCCGAAAAGTGAAGATCAAAGACCTTAGACAGTTTAAGTGGTCATGGAGCGATGGCGCGCGCCTCGTCCCGGATTTTGAGTTCGCGAAGCTCCCCAAAAAAATCTCTCATTCATTCGGCCATAACCTGATTGATCGCTACATCGATTCTGCGGGCCAGTATTACTATGAACTTGGTTCTATTCCCCATCTGCAGGTTCAGGCCCAGGTTCTGATGTTGACGGCCCCGGATGGTGCCACGTTTATTGTCAGTGAGGCCGAGTTCAATCGATTGCTGTTTTCACTTCTGCCCCGTTTGTTGGCGGATTTTTTTGGCGATCGACCGGCTGAGCACCGCTACCGCCTCGAAGCTTTAGTTCGAGATTTTCAGTTGGCGACGGCGGCGCAAACTTTGCGGGGTCAGTCTGATAAGACATTGGAAGAGCTTTACAAGCGTCTGAAAGCCAATCTTTCAGATATCACGGCTTCACACAATCGCGACAGGCAAATGTTTTTATCCAGCCATATTCGTGTCCGAGGAAGCCGGGCTTTGCAGGATGGGCCATTGTCCAACTTGCTCTGGTCCGGATGGGGTGAGCATCCGGCTTACTGGCTCACCCGAGCCAGGGCCGCTTCCCGATTGCAAAATCCCTGGCTACCAGGCGACGAAACTGATGGCGACCTTCCGACCCCGGCTAGTCCCCGAAAACGAGCCAGGCTGGCAAAGAAAGAGGAGAACAATCAAGTTCTTCGGACCAGTCCTGAGAGCACAAAGCGTAAAACCCTTGGCAAGAAAGGCGCTCGTATGGCCGCCATCGCCATGGGCCTCTTTGCTGCCTATCATTTTGGTCCTCAAGTCCCAAGTCTTCCAGACCTGCCCAATATGAAATTCGAGATGCCTTCAATCCCAAGGCCTGAACTCCCTTCCGTGCAGCTGCCGTTCGATTTGAACTTAGATTTGCTCAGGCGACTCTTAGGTGGCATGGGCCTAGATCGAATGGATTTCAATTCTTGGCCGAAGGCGGACAACTATCGAATTCCATCGCCATCAGACGCGGGCGGAGGTCGAAAAAAATTAACGGATAAACACAATCCCTTCAATTCGGATTACGCCATTGAGATTTTGATGAGAAGAGACGGAACGCCTACCCCCAAGTACTACAATTTTGCCACGGCTTCACACCTTAAGCCCGAGGGGCGTGGCCGCTATGGAGTGTCCCGTCAAGCGCGCGAACTTCATCAAGAGGTAAGGGCTAAACCAGACATGGTGATCGACGTCAATCTTAGGTCCTATAGCATGGACCGAAAGGTGGGCGTGCTGCAAATTTCCGGTTATAAAATCATGAAGTGGGAAATGTACGATGGTTGGGGACGGCGGATCGACGATTCTTTGGTCCGTGTTTTTGAAATTCCCGGAAATCGCCAGACCTACGCGGATTTGAATCCAAGTGTGGGCTGGGGTCCTTACACCTATCGAGCGTCCTACAAGGTGGATTCTCGCTACGATCAGAAATTCGACCCGCAGTTGAGCCGTGCGACGGTGGATAATATATCCGAGCGCTTGAACGTGGCCGGCTTTAAGACTCTTTCGCTTTCCATTCGGCGAAGTCTGGGGAATGGGTTTGGATTGACTCTCAATGGAATGAGTCAGGCGTTTCAAGAAGGAGCCACTTATACAAAAGACGGTATTAAGTGGAGCGTGAACTACAAGGCGGAGGAGGCCTTTCGCCCCTTCACCGCCTTTTTGAATCAAGGGCAGCTCTACTATCAATGCACGGGTTCAAACATGCTCTACCAAACCACCATGACCGAGGCGATCAAACTTGAGCCTTCTTTGCAAGGCGTGCAGATGCAACATTTGATTGGCTACGGAGGCGGTGATCAGGCAGGGGTTCCTAAGGGATCGCCAAGTCATTTGCACTCCGTCGCCTATAAAATTGAAGCTGATGGAAGGGGCGAGCAATTTGCTGAGTTGGAAGCGCAGCCCCCCGTGCAAGAGACGACCGCCCCGCCTAAGCCAAAAGTTCCGGAAAATCCAGCACCACCGACGGATTCGGAGCGCTGGTGGGCGATTTTGCCAGAGCGCCCTCGCTACCATGTGCCAGAAATGGCTGTCGAGGACGACAAGCCTGAAGCTCCACCGAAAGAGGAAGAGCCTCCGCCTCCCGCTAAAAAACAAAGTAACAAAATGGCTCGGCAGAAAGTGGAGCAAGTTGAGCGAATTCTGACCATTCTGAAAAACACTCGCACCGCAACGGTCGACGGATTGAAACCAGTTTATGAAAGTGAGTCCTGGTTGGCGCGGCAAAACTTTCTACAAATACCCGGACTCAGGCTTATTGTACTTTCACAATTTGTCCTGGAGGGCTTTAGCGGTAAAGGTGGTGCCTCCGACTTGTTGGCCCGCTTAAAAGCCTCAGGCGTCTTAATGAATGCGGCAGACGCCGAAGCCGAATTGAATCGGTTCTTCGCCAAGGAGCTTGAATCGCTCAATCAAAGTCTAACCAATTTGGATGTTCTAACGGAGTCGGAAAAATATCAGGCTTACGCCTTTTTGACCCAAGATCCGCTCCGCAGTTTTTTACGAGAGCTAAGTCAAATGCTCGGACACCAAAACTGGGGAACCTTACTCAGAGAATATCGAGAGGCGCAGGCCATATTAAGTCTATGCGAAGACAAACTTCTAGCCGACAAGCATTAAAGTTACTTCTCGACGCCTTCGAATTCCTGTTCGATCTCTTTGAACTTGGACATGTCGATCACCACATCAAAAACGGCGGGTTTGCCTTCTTCAAGTTGGTGGGCTTCGACACTGACCGAGGTCGTCACTTCTAAAACGGCGTCTGTGTAGCGTCCAGTACCGGCTCCGGTGAAGGTGAGAAAGGACTTAAACATCGCACCCGCACTGGCCCATCCGCCGCGGCCGTAGGACCAGAGAACCGTGTTTCCTTCATCTAGCGTTGAGACCGACCCGCAAAACATATCGTCGCCGTCTTTGTACTTGCCATCGGGCGTGCAATCGTTGGCCTCGTAGATTTTCTCCACTTGCGTCTTCAAAGCTCCATTCGTTTGCAAAAGTCTTTCGTAAATTGCTGAAAGATTAGGCCGGGTCAAATTGGCGGCTTGAATAGAGCCTTCGTCTTTGGTGGTCACCTCGAATCTAAAAACCCCGTACTCTGTGCTTGGCAGCTCCTTGACAATTTCTTCTTCCGAATAGATTTGCGCAAAGGCTTGCGAAGTCGCGAAAACGGTTAATAAGCTCAGTAAAAATCGCATGGTTCCCCCTTTATGAGTGGGAGGATAATAGCCTCTTGTCCACGCAGTTTCATCGCCGAACGGGCTTTGGATATTTTTCCAAAGCCACATAGCTTAGAATTTAGAATTTCTTCTGGGCGTAGAGAGTCATGGCTGCACGAATGATTTTCAAGGCCTCACTCTTTTTCAAAAAATGATCCACGCGGACCTTCTTGCGCTCCAAAATCTTGTAGTCTTCAAAAAATCGGCGAATTTCGGCCACCCGATGGGAGGGCAGATCGGTCAGGGACTCATATTCCCTGTACTCAGGGTCATCGGCATGGACCGCTATGATTTTATCGTCAGCCTCACCGTGATCGGTCATTTTCATAACTCCGATGGGCTTGGCCGTCATAATGGCCAATGGAACGACCGGTTCTTGCCCCAGCACCAGAATGTCCAATGGGTCTTTGTCGTCACAATAAGTACGTGGAATAAACCCGTAGTTTGCCGGGTAGTGAACAGAGCTCATCAAAACCCGGTCGACCCGGATCAAACCACTGTCTTTATCGAACTCATATTTAACTTTTGAGCCTTTTGGGATCTCAATGACCGCTTGGACCAATTTAGGAGCTTGACGACCGATATCGATATCATGCCATGGATTCATGGCGTTGTATTGTGGGAGAAGGAGTAGCATAATACAAGCTATGGTTGGGCTAGGGACGATTTTGCATTGGATGGTGTCAGGTGGAGCCCTGATGGTGACGGCCGCTTTGGTACCTGGCTTTCGGATTAAGGGATTTGGGGCAGCGCTCATCGCAAGTCTATTGATAGGCCTAGCCAATTTTTTTCTAAAACCGTTGCTTATTTTTCTGACGCTTCCATTGACCATCCTGACTCTGGGGCTGTTTCTCTTTGTGGTCGACGCCATAATCCTAAGAATCTGCGCGGGAGTGATGAAGAGCTTTGAAATCACCAACTGGTTTTCCGCCATCATAGGCGGCGTGATTTTGGCTGTAAGTTCAAGCATTTTGCACTGGCTCGTCATTTAGCCTCAAACTGAGGCGTCCAGTCCTAACGCTTAGGGGTTGTCGCTCAATGTCGGACGGCGATTTTATCCTCGGTTAATCCAATCTAAGAAACGAAGCGTAGGATTGGATTTTAGCACCCAATTTCGGCGTGCTAAAAACCGAGGTAAGCAATGAGCAAGACTCATGGTTCGAACCCCAATACAAAGCCCCAACCTAAAGCCACCACTGGTCAAGGTCCGACTAAGCCAGCCGGAATGCCGTCTAAGCCCGGCAAATAGGTCTGGCCTTGTCATCAGCTTGGGGGCCAGCTAATCTGGCTCCTAAGCGTATATGCATATCTTGATTGTTTCTGATCAGGTTCATCAGTTCGAAAAGTTAAGACGATATTTTATTAGCGAGACATTTTCCTGCACCGGATTGCATGATGTGGACGCCTTGGATGCGGCCATGAGTACGGCGGATTTTGCAGAGCCCGATTTGATCTTGTTGTTTCGCTATTTGGGACCTTTCGATGCGACCAAAAAACTAAAAGTTATTTTTAATAAATGGCCGAACATTCGGGTGGTTTTGCTGTCACCGACTGGCGATCATAAGGAAAAAGCCAAGTGGATTGATTCTGGCGTTGAAGATTATTTAATCACTCCAGTCGAACCCGACGAACTGATCGCTCGCGTACGAAGAATTCTAAAAAGGGGAGCCCTGTTGACTCAAGCGGGCCTTCCAAATTGGGTGTCTGTCGATGATGAAATTCAAGATGTTCTAATCAAAGGGGAGCGTCTGAAGTTGAGTCATATGGAGTTCCTGCTGGGCAAAGTTTTGTTCGAGCATCCGACTCGAGTCTTTAGCAAACCCAAACTACTAGATATGGTCTGGGATATTTCCTCGGAGATCGAATCCAACGTGGTCGAAGTGACCATCAGCCATCTTCGCCATAAATTAGACAAGTCCAATTCCGGTCTCGCTATCCGCAGTCGTCGAAACCAAGGTTATTGGTTGGAAGTTATGCCTACCGCGGGGTGGGACAAACCGGATGGACATAATTTTCCTCCTTAGGAAACTGAGTCAAAGCCCGAAATAGCAAAAGGCGGGCCCCGCCGTCGTTTGACCCAGGTGGGGGCGGAGGCTAAATTTCAGCTTTGCTAGGGGGCCGCGTGAAGATGCGATATTTTTGGTACTTCGGATTGCCATTCCTTCTGATTGTGGTTTTGGCTTTGGGCATTCGGCAATACCGAGCCCGCGGATATGAGTGGATCCACCCGCGCCGGGGTGAGCTGACAGAGGCCGTCTATGGACTTGGCAAGGTCAAATCCAATCAAAAGTTTGAGGTGAAGCTAGGGGTCATTTCGACCGTTAAGCATCTCTACGTGAAAGAGGGGGCGCGGGTAAAAAAGGGGGATCGACTGGTGCAGTTTGACACGAATGCCCTCTTCACCGCCCCTTTTAGTGGAACTGTCACCTGGATTGTCTCCTACGAAGGGGAAACTGTTGTTCCTCAAGCCACATTGCTGCGCATGGAAAACCTCGAGGATCGCTACGTCGAAGTCTCGTTGGAGCAAGAGGCCGCCATTCGAGTGAAAGCCGGGCAGAAGGCCAAAGTCTCGTTTGAATCTCTGCGTGGTCAGGTTTTAGAAGGTCAAGTGATTGCGCTGTTTCCTCGACAAGATGAATTTATCGCGCAGGTCAGCGCACCGCAGCTGGGCCCAGAGGTTTTACCTGGCATGACGGCCGATGTTTCGATTGAAATCGGTAAAATCGAAGGCGCCCTACTGGTCCCACTAAAGGCGATCGCGGGCGGCATGATCACCATAAAAAAAAATGGCAAAAGATCTAAGAAGAAAATCGAAATTGGCCACGTCGATGGGCTTTGGGCTG
>JBFWON010000119.1:0-11161 GCA_050250515.1 Bdellovibrionales bacterium
ACCTCAGGAAGTTGGGTTTAGAGACGGTATTTTTGGAATACGAAACCAACGCTCTCAGCCAGCAGTTTTTGCCGAAAGCCTATGGTGTGCGCTTAATCTCAAACGATGAGACCACTGACTTCGCTAAGATGATGAAAGAGGCGGGTAAAAAACACCGCGTTTTTTTTAGAGTGGATGATGGCGAGTTTGTGGGCCTTGAAAAAGTGGGCGCATTTGCCCGGGGTGACGAAGTTGTGCTGAGATCGAGTTGGCTCAAAGACGCGGTCGGCAGGGATCCAGATGGTGCTCGCAACCTACTAGGTCATGAAATTCAGCACGCCGTTCGCTATTCGATTTGTCAAAGAACGGGAAGACACTGTGATTCGATCATTGACTATGCGGCGGAAAATCCAAAGGGGCCTTCGATTGGTCCCAGCATCTATGGCCAACGATTTCGAGGAGACGAGGTGGAGGCCTATCGAATAGGCGGAAGATTGGGGAACAGCGATTATCGAGCTTATTCGAATCAGTTCGTTCTCAAAGAGCGGCAGTATGTGCAAGGTGCATTGTCCACTCTGCAAACGAGAGGGACCAATGCCATTCGCATGACCGCCGGTAAAGCCCTGCAAATCCGAGTCGAGGTCAATGGCGGACAAGCCGTTTGGGTCACCTTGCCTCCACAGGTTCGGAAAAATGGAGTGGTCAATCCAGGTCCTCTGGCCTACGCGCGCAACACCCTGGAGCGACGCCTGCAGCAACTCAATATCTGGGCCCGTCACGCTCACAAATGACGCGCCGACGGCCCAAAAAGTAGTCCGAACCTTTTGGTTATTCGGAGAAGACTTTCATTTGGCCGTGGCAGAGTTCGGTTTCTTTGTGGAGGACGCGGCCGCTGAACATGGTGATGGGCCCAATCTGGCGAACGCCACCAATCAAGACGCGCAAATCCTCGCCACTTACAACTTTGTCGAAAGCGGCATCGCTTGCGAAGTCCACATCTTTGAACGCAGCTAAGAAGGCTCTCTTTAATGGCGGCTTGTCTGGTCGTTGCGCGAGCCCGTAAGCCACTGAACAAAACCCGTAGGCTTGCGCGATAAATTCCAGGCAAGCACTGGGGCGCAAACCCTGTCGTCCCCAGAAATGACGATCCTCACTCATGCGCACCCGACACTCGCCGCTGTCGGCTTCGACCGCGACAATTTCATCAATCCAAACCATCGGGGGGCGATGGGGAACGAGAGGGAGGACTTCTTGCACCGTTTTAACTGGCGGTTTCATATGGCGGGTATGGACTCCTGTACAGCGGGACGAAACGCCTCTTTCAATCTTGTTCGATCGAGTTTTCCACATTCATTCAGCGGAAGATCGCGCACCAAGCGCACATGCTCCGGCGGAATTCGAAATCCCCAGCGATCAATCAGCACGCGGCGGACGGTCTCTGGCGAGACTTGGTTTCGACTGTCTTCGAGAACCACCAAACCCAACTCTTCACCCAGACGATCGTCACGAAGGGCCGTGGCCACGATCGTGGAGCGTAGGACGTCGGTCAGATCACGCTCAATAGATTCCAGTGAGTATTTGACCCCACCTCGATTCAACGTCAAATCCAGGCGACCCAGAAAATACCACGAGCCTCGGTGGTCAATATGGACCTGATCACGAATGGTCAATCGCTTAGGGAATTCGACTTTCCCACCTTCGACCAAAGCCAAACACAAAGAAGGTCCGCTGATGCGAACGCCAGAGGAAGTCACTTGGCTACTGAGCGAAGCAAGAGGACGACCAATTTCCCCCTCTTGCGTGGGCACAATGCCCGGCGCGAGATGGGCAATGCCCGGTGAGGCCTCGGTGCAACCATAACCAACGCTTGGACTTTCGATCGAGAGTTCCCGTTGAACTTCGAGCCACAGCCGGGGAGAAACCGAAGCGCCCCCAATTATGGCCGAATAGGTTGGGCGAGGTCTTACTCGTTCTTCCTGACAAAATCGAATCAGGTCGTAAAAATGAGTCGGTGTACCCAGAGTGAGAACCTTTTCGCTTTCGATTTCGAGCCGACGATGATGAGCCTGACGGGAGTATTTTCCAATCGGCGCGATCAGTCGCCAACCAAAGAGGTGGCTGGCCACATAACCAAGGGTCAGTCCAAATGTGTGAAATGGTTGCGGGTAGCAATACACGGTGTCGATGCGGCTTCGATCATACAAGGCGTAGATGGCTTGCAGCGCTGATAAAATGTTTTCGCGTGAGTACAGGGCCAGTCTTGGACGGGCCGATAAGGTGCCCGAAGTGAAAACACCGAGCACAGGTTTGGCTGGCCAGTTGATATTTTGCGAGAAAGTCTTTTCGAAACTATGGTCCTTCAACTGCGGGGGACAAATCACCAGCAGGCGCTCTTCGTCCCAAGCGCTGGCGATCTGTTCCGACATGTTGGGACGATGAAAGTCCTTAATGATTTCAAATTTCATAAAATCTGTTTTTCAAACAGGAAATTATTATCATTCCACACATCTCCCGCCAAGGCGGAGGTAAAACACTTGCGCATATTCTCGCGAATCAGAGTTTTTTTCATGTGTCCAACGAAGTGTCCTTGGTAAAAAAGCGAAATCAAGTTGTGGAACCGGCCGACACCCTTGCGGTACCAGTTTTCATAGGACAGCCCCAGTTCCGGGTCGGTTAAGGCCGACTTCTGGGGCAACGCTCGTATTAAAGTTTTGGCCGCTTGCAGGCCGGAAGACAGCGAAAGGTGAACTCCCGATGAAAAAACCGGGTCCAGGAACATGGCGGCGTCCCCCACCAATAGCCAACGCTCACCGAACAGGCTTTGGCAGGTATGTGAGTAATTCCCGATACAGTGTAGAGGAGTGACCCGACGGGCGCCCTCCATCATTCGGCTGACCGTTGCACTGCCCAACACCATTCGATCGAAATACTCTTCCAAATCCGGTGCACCAAAAAACTTTTGGCTGGCGACGACACCCACGGAGGTCACGTTTCCTTTAAAAGGAATCATCCAGGTCCAAGCCCGATCCGGCAAAAGACCGATGGTGATATCGCCTTCTCGGGGACCTTCTGTGCGAGTCACGCCCTCAAAATGGGCAAAGACGGCCACATTATTGAGGTCGGGTACGACCTGGCGAATTTTAAGCCGTTTGCCGATCAGTGAAACCCGGCCGGAAGCATCGACCAAGTACTCGGCCACAATCCGTCTTTTGGAAGTCTGCAGTTCAATGCCATCGGATTTGAGTTCAAATTCCAAAACGGTTTCGGGCTGTCCAATTTTAGCGCCAAAGCGGCGAGCGTTCTCCAGCAAATCGCGGTCAAACTCAGCTCGAGGGACTTCAAAGGCAGAGGGAATGTCGGGGTTAAAGCCATCGGCGAAGCCAAAATAGATTTCATCCTCAGATTGATAATCAATAAAACGGGCACCGAGCTTTTTGATGTAGCGCCCACTCGAAATTAGATCGAGGGCACCGAGTTCCTTTAAAATCGGCATGCTGGCCGGTAACAGGGACTCGCCGATATGAAAGCGGGGATACTCTTCTTTCTCCAGAAGCAAAACGTCGATGTTCGCACGGGCAAGGACTGCGGCAACGGCGCTTCCGCCGGGACCTCCACCCACAACTACGACTTCACATCGATACATCTAAAGCCTCGCGCAAAAATAGATTGCGCAACGAGGATAGCGCGTCTCCCAAAGGTTGGTCACGTTTGACAAAGGGCACATAAGTGCGAATTTGATCGAAGGCCTTTTTGGCCACAGTTCCTTGCAGTGTACGCCCGCGAATCTCGAGGGCTTGGGCCAGAATCACCGCTTGCAAAGACAACAGGGTAAAACAGGAGTTTAACATTTCTTCGCATTGAACAGCGGCGCTCATACCAAGGCTGACTTTGTCTTGGTTGTGAGACTCACTGGATCTTGAAAAAATGCCGCCGGGCGTAGCGCGGGCCATAACTTCAGAGGTTATGGCCGAAGTGGCCTGATGCAGTCCTTTGAGTCCGTGGTGTAGATGCCGTTCCTCCTCGCTCATGTGGCTCCAATCCGACAGGTTGGGAGGCAGACCGCGATTCGATTTTTCATCCACGACGTAGGCGACCTGTCGATCGATCAAGTCTGCACAATGGGCCAAGGTGATTTTCAAGTAGTCCATGCCTTGGCTCATATAGCCGCCATAAAAATTTCCACCGTTGGCGAGGGCGCCGTCGTGCCCTATGAGTGGATTGTCCGAAGCACTATTGATCTCGCACGTGAGCCAGTTTTCCATCAAGGTCAGAGTGTCTAATCCCGGGCCCAGGATTTGCGGCGTGCAGCGCAAAGAGTAGCGGTCCTGCACCCACTGTCGCATTTGTTGGCCGTCCACTTCGATTTCGCGCAGATCGCGGGGACGGTAATTCTCTTCTTTTAGAAAACCCAAAATCGCTTCGGCAATTCGACTTTGGCCCGAGCTGTGTTTGGCTTGCTCATTGACCAGGGGACCAAAGGCTTCGGTCCGCCCCTCTAAAGCCAAACAGAGCCAAGAGGTATGAAGACTTAACTTTTCAATGACGTACTGAGTTCGTCGCAAGTTGATGGCAGCCAGTCCCGCCATAGCGGACGTTCCGTTCACCAGAGCTAAGCCCTCTTTTGCCTTTAAGCGATAGGGTTCAAGTCCTTCGCGTTTCAACTGATCAGACATCGGGGCGATTTTTCCGTCCACGTAGACTTGCCCCTGGCCTTCGATATTTTGCGCCAAGTAGGCGAGGGGGATCAGATCACCGCTGGCGCCAAGAGATCCTTCGCGTGGAATGACCGGAATCCAATCTTTAGATAAATGCAGTCTCAGCCGCTCAATCAATTGCGGCGAGACTCCCGAGAACCCGCGGCAAAGCGAATTAAGACGGATGGCCAAAACTGCGCGCCCGGCCTCCGCCGAAAGGACTGGTCCCGATCCGCAAAGAAGATAATCGACCAGATTTTTCTGCAGATCTTCAGCTCGCTCAAGCGACACGGCGCGGGTGCCGCTGTCACCAAAGCCAGTGGTCACGCCGTACACCGGAATTCGGTCCTCTAAAATTTTCAGCAGAGAGTGGTGTGAGGCTTCGATCCGAGCGTGCGTGGAAGGGGGGACCGCCAATTCGATTTGCCCAGGTCGAAACGCAATTCGCCAAAGATCTTGGACTGTCATCGTTTGACCATCAAATTCAAATCGAGTCATTGAGCCGACCTCAATTGGAAAGGGCCGATGGAAGCGGTGGACTTTTGGGCCCTGTCCACCCAAGACCACCAGCCTTGATCGTCATTCACGATTGTGAACTCCTGAGCCTTGCCGAAAGGGGAAGAGAAGCTACGCTCAAACGTCCAATCGCCTTCGCGCGCTCCCACACGAATCAAGGAGGCTATCCATTGGTTCCTTCGATGTTCAGCAGAGGCCACCCAAACTTCGCCCTGCTCGCTCAGCTCCATGGCCTCGTGTAGAGCCGTGACTACCGTGCTCGGGTCTTTTTGCAAACAAAGAGTGGGACCGTTCCAACCCATCAGTCGGATGAGTGCCGCGCCTCGTACATTCGGCAGGGTGTGCACGAACTTGGCGGGCGAAGGGTTTTGCGCAAAATCAAGGTCGGCCTCATTGGAGGCCCTAGGACTGGCCAGCAACATCCATGCGGGTCGAGTCGATAGTGTTTGACGATTCGACCAAAACAAATCCGCGAGGGCAAAAGAGGCCCCATCCAATTGATACCAACGCTCAATTTGAGTGGACCATTCGGGCGCTGTCGTGGGTTTGATCATCGGTTTTTGAATCCATTGGATCTGGCTCACAAATCGGGCCTTTCCACCAGCGCGGCGGCGTGCAATCCCCCAAAGCCCAAGGAGGTGACCAAGACGCGATTCACTTTTTCAATTGGATCTTTAACGGACGTCAAATATCTCGAGCGAAAACCAGAATCGGCTAAACTTGTATTGGCCAAGGGGAAGCTCGATTGTCTCTGTAAACATTCAACCGCCAAGATCGTATCGACAGCGGCGGAGGCCCCGAGTGTGTGCCCGATCGACCACTTACTTCCCGTCACAGGCGGTGTGGTTTCACCAAAAAAATCGGAAAACGCCAAGTCCTCAGCGACATCGTTAATCAAAGTTCCGGTGCCATGAGCGAGGATCAAGCTGGGTGGCGACGAATGAACCTTCGAAATCTTTCCGATGGCCCGACGGAGGGAATCAGCCGAAGGAGACGGGCGGGCCACAGCCGAGCTATCCATGTCGAGCCCAACAGGCGCGAGACTTGCCAACGGTCGAGACGTTTTTCGACTCAACCAAATGCAAGCGGCGGCTTCGCCCAGCAAAAATCCCGCTCTCGAACCGGAAAAAGGTTTTGGAATGTGGGTGTTATCGAGCAAGTTGAGAGATCGAAAACCCTGGCGAACAAAATCACTGATCACATCACCGGCGAAAATCAAAACGTCGTCCAAATCCTGATGGAGCCATTCTTGGGCGAGAGCCATGGCAGCTAAGGCGCTGGAGCAGGCGTTAGACACTACGAGAGAACGCCCGGCCTTCAATCCCAATCGACCTAAGGTTTGGTCCAACAGGGGGGTAAGGGGATCGACCGCCAAATCCTCCGCTCGCGGAGAAAAAATAAAATCTCCCAGGCGCCCCTTGGTCGACGCCAAAATCACGCCCAAATGCCGCTCGGCAAAGGCGGAGCTTGCGTCGGTCGAAACGCGGTTCAGCATTTCCTGATAGGAGCTTAGGAGTTTGGCGGCTAAGGCTTCAAATCCTGAGGTGGCGAATCGATCGCGAAAGGGAAATTCCCCGTTAACCGAGGACCCATTACCTGTTGTCAATCTGTGCCAAAGGGCCTCCACCGAGTCTCCCGCGGTTGTGCAAACCCCATAGGAGACAATGAAACAATCCTTTGTCTTTGCGAAGTTCGATGAATCCGTTAAGGTGCTAGACATGTTGGATCCTGCGGATGCATTCAAATCTATGCAGTTGCAGTCGGCGGATGGGACGCGATTTCAAGCGACTTGGACCGTTCCCGCAGATTTGCCGTACTTCAAGGGGCATTTTCCCGGAATGCCGATTTTTCCTGCGGTGGGCATTGTGGACGCCACTTTGTACTTGGTTCGGCAGCATCTAAAAACCTCTCACCTTTCGCTGGCTCATTTTACCAACGCGAAATTTCTAAGTCCGATCGAGCCTGGTCATCGCGTGGAGATTTTGGCGCAAACGGTAGGCCCCGAGGAGTGGAGCGTGGACTGGCGCTCCGGCGAGAAACTACTGAGCCAGCTCCGGTTCCGCTGCGCGCCTCGGAACGGACTCGGCCGCCAATAGGTAAACATCCGCCAAGGTTTTCACGTTGGCTAACTTTTCACCTTCCACTCGAATGCCCATGGTTTCTTCAATATAGACCAGCATGTCGACCGCATCCAGACTATCAAGACCCAAGTCCACCGCCAAAGTGGCCTCTGGGACCAATTTTTCGGCCGGAATTTCAAAGCCCGTTATCATCAATTGGTTCACTTGCTCGACGATTTCAGGTGCCACATTTGACAACGGCATTTCCACTCTCTCGTTCACAATTGTTCAATGGAGTCTAAACCTTAGTGATTATCACAGACGTATTCATGCCGCCAAATGCAAAATTATTGGACAAAACGGCCTTTACCTTCGCGTTCGTCAGCTCAGTGAGATGATGCACACCGCGGCAGGAGTCATCGACCTCCGCCAAATTCCGTGTCGGGATCAGTACGCCTTCCTCCATCATCTTAATGGAGACCGCGGCCTCAATGGCGCCGCAAGCGGCTAAAGAATGGCCTAAGTGTCCTTTCAAACTGCTCGTCGGCACTTCGGTGCCAAAAACATCGCCGATGGCTTGGGATTCTTCAACATCACCGTGGACGGTACCAGTGGCATGCGCGTTGACGTAGTCGATGTCAGTGGCGGTCAAACCCGCTCGCCGCAAGCTTTCCCGCATCACGCGGACCATGGTTTGGCGTGAGGATTGGCTCATATGGGAGCCATCACAAAGATAGGCGCCCCCGCGAATTTCGGCGAGCGGTCTCACTCGCCTTCGCTCCACACTGGCTTCCGATTCTAAAATCAAGACACCCGCACCTTCGGACACCACCAAACCATCGCGGGTGCGATCAAACGGCCGAGGACTTTCCGACGGTCGGTCATTGAAATTTCTTGAGGCCGCCATCACGATGTCAAAAATCGCGGCGCTCATGTAGTGAAGTTCGTCGGCGCCGCCCGCAAGGACCAAATCATACTGACCTGTTCGAATCATTTCCCAACCTAGGATCAAAGCTTGGGTGGACGTCGCACAAGCCGAAGACGGGGAGAGTAGGGCCCCACTGAACTCCAATGCAGCCGCGACATTGGCGGCCACGCTGTGGTTCATGACTTTGAAGAACGAAGTCGACAATTGACCCTCGGGACCGCCGCGCTCAAAGAGTTTTCGAAAATAGGTTTCTAAGGTAGAAGGGCTGCCGCTGGTGGAGCCCATAATAAGCAAAACGCGAAGCTCATTCAGAGCCGACCCGGCCTGCAGATCGGCCTGTCTGAGAGCCTGAAAGGTCGTGAGTGCCGCCATCTCCGACATTCTCGACATACTTCGCCGAACTTGGCGGGGGATTAGGCGCGATTCGTAATCGGGCACGGGGGCACCTAAATGACATCCAAGGCCCTTGTATTCACGCCACTCAGGAAACTCGCGAACGCCGCTAAGACCTTCTTTGAGAGCGGTGAATGTGGTTTCGAGGTTGGCCCCAAGAGACGTCATGGTTCCCATCCCCGTAACATAAACTTTCATGGTGAATCCCCCAGATTCGACAATGTCTTCAAAATCGATTTGATGCCGACAATATGGCCTGAAGTCCGAAGAGCGCTGGTCGCGGCTCCAAGCAAGCCCGGGAACAAACAGCTGTGTCCTGTGAGTAACAAATTTAAAATTTTCGTTCGAGGACCAAACGCCCGGGGCCCTGTGTTTTGCATCGAATGGTAAATCCCATAGGCAGAACCATCGACGGATCCGTTGAAATGCAAATTCGTCAATGGAGTCGAGGTCACATGCTCCGCCAGGCCCTCACGAAACCCGGGTGCGTAAGCTTCCACTCCGTCCACGATGGATGTCGCGATTTTTTCTTTGAGGGCCGCATACTCAGGCGAGCGTCGCCCGTATTTTTCGGATCGATGGGCCCCGAACCATTCCATGGGCGCCGCTGAGTGAAACGAGAGTGGAAAGCGCGATTCTTCTGCGTCCCAGTGCCGCTTCGGGCTAGCCATAAAGATCACCGGTGGCCGCTCGCCGGGATTGAAAGCCGAAAATTGATCTCGTGGATCGCTCGAGCGGAAAAAATATTGATTTCGGTTAGGTGAAAACACCGGCCGCTTTTGGCAAGTGGTGTACAAGCCGAAAATGCCGGTGCTCTCTTTCAGTCTCTCCAGTCGACTTTGAAAAACCGGTGGGAGTGCGCTGTCATCAGAGAGCATGCCAAAGGTGGTCTTTGGATGAAGGCTCGAGATGACCCAATCGGCCTCAATCGTTTCGCCAGAGGCCAACTGGACGGATTGAATCTGCCGATCTTTGACAAGAAAACGCTCGACGCTAGACTTTGTTCGAAGCTCGGCGCCCCGAGATTGAAGAGCCTCTGTGAAACAAGCGGTCAGAGCATCGCCCCCTCCGCGCAAGCCATAAGATCCGCGCACGAGCGAATCGGTGACGATCGCGTGAAAACCGAAGGCCACATCCTCCGGGTAAACCCCGTGCAAGCTGCAATAAGAATAAAAAACACTTTGTAGTCGAGGGTTGTTGGTCAAACCTTCGACCACGTCACGCAGCGATTTGCCAAGGGCTTCCGGTGGTAAATGCAAAATAGACTCGGCTGAAAATTCGTAAGTGGGAAAATGGCGAACCACCTCGCGGACCAGTTGAAAGTAGCGGCGAATGGCCAACCTGTCGTGAGGGAATCCAGAACTGAGTTCTTTGATCAAATTTTCATAGCCGTGCGGGATGGGAATGGATCCCTCAGGAAAATTCAAAATATCGAAGCCATCATCCGCCAGGCGGGCGAAGACGTCTTCGCGAAAAACGCCGATGTATTCTAAAAGAACTCGAAAGGGTTCACCTGGGGCTAATCCCCCCATGTAATGGGCGCCGGTGTCGAAGAGCTCGCCGAACCGGCGGAAGCTATGCATGTAACCGCCGGGTTTTGAGTACCGCTCTAATACAACGACCTTTTTGCCCCACTGACTTAAAATCGCCGCCGCCGTCAGCCCCGAAATTCCGCTGCCAACGATGGCGACATCATAACGACTCATGTGGGGAAGAGTCCGCCGTTGACGGACAAAGTATGTCCCGTCACGTAGGCCGCGTCGGGCGAGCATAGAAAAGAAACGGCCCCCGCCACGTCCTCAGGAGTTCCCACTCTTGCCAGTGGAATTCGCTTTTTAAGTTCTTCAAGGAAGGGAATGTTTTGAATCATTTCCGTTTCAATCAGCCCGGGGGCGACGGCATTGACTCTTACGCCCCGGGTGCCGACTTCCATGGCCAGCGACTTGGTCATCGCAATCAGCGCGGCCTTGCTGGCGGCGTAATTGACTTGTCCGGCGTTACCGGTTTGGCCAGCCAGAGAAGAAATGTTGACGATCGCGCCGGCCCTTTGTCTTAGCATTTTTCGGGTGGCGAGGCGAAGAAGGTAAAAAGGCCCATACACATTGGTCTTCATCACTTCGTCAAAGGCTTCATCTGACATCAGACCGAGAAGCGTATCCTTATGTAAACCTGCGTTATTTACTAAAACATCTAAGCGTTTGTCTTCATGCGCGCGAAAGAAGAGATTCACCGCAGATTCAATCTGGGTGCTATTTTGACAATCGAATTGCAGGATTTCTCCTTGTCCGCCAGCCTCGCGCAAACGAGCGAGTGTGGCTTCCGCCCCCTTTTGGTTGCGATTGAAATGAACGCCGACGAAGTATCCATCGCGAGCCAATCGACATGCGATGGCCCGGCCAATGCCGGAGGACGCGCCGGTTACCAATGCCAAGTGCTTTGCCAAATCCATAGTGAAGAAATAAGATGTAGTCGCAATGCCCTTTAGAGTCAAAATTCTAGGCCGAATCTGGCTTGGCTACTTTCTTCTGACCATCGCGGTGGTGGGATTTTCCTTTGCCTCGGTGCTGGTTTTTGCTGTGCGCGTGGTGTCT
>JBFWON010000120.1:0-11041 GCA_050250515.1 Bdellovibrionales bacterium
AAGTCGGCGGTTCAATACTAATTGGGATAGTCGTGGTACACATAAATCGAGGCAGAGTATATTAAAGCGTCCTACTTTTTCGCAGCAGCATCAGGGTGTCATTTGGACAGGGCGAATCTTGCTAACAGGGTTAGTCGAAACAAGTTTTCCCTATATCGCCATCCTGGTAGCTTGGATAAAACCAGTTCCGCTTGCCTCTTGGTGACTGTGATCCCAGGTGAATGACCGACGCGCCAAGACCGATCTGCATGTTCAAACTCGATTTCCAATATTTGCATAGCCAGTTCTGTGCGCGCCTTCTGCTCGTATCGTACTGAAAATCCAGATCGGCAGACCGCGCAGATATATGATCACTGCCGCTAACGCCACCAACAGCCTTGTTGTAACAGGGAGTGCGATACCAATTGAGGATTGTTGGCTTTTCTCCTGCTACCGATGCGATGGATTCGGCCCAGAGAGTGATTGCTGCACCCTTTGTCCATTCTGAACGGGCTGGCAGAAGGTATTTTACACCACATTTTTTCGCTATATCTGGCGACGGCGGCGTAATGATATCTATAGGATCATACTCCGTAACCCCCGAATCGATCATGAACTGCCGAAAGCCATTTGCATCGGCTTTGTAACTGCTCGGCGTTCGCAATTGACCGCCAAACTCGAGAATGATCGCATTCCAATTTTGATTTTCACCAAATGGCTCGACAACGGTCTTTTCGCCGTCATTGCCTTCCCATTCCTCACCATTTGTAAGAAGCTCTCCCATATCTGCTGAGGCGGAAGTAACCGCAAATAAGAACCCTAAAGCACTACAAGTTAAACATTTATATATCATCACAGTTTCCCTTCCCAAAATAGGTTCAACAGAAGGCACTAAAAATTAAAGCTCAAATTTCTATGGGCAGTCCTTGCCCCATGTGTTTGGTACCTTGTCGCCGACTCCGAGATGAAGGCCCGTAGTTCCGTAGTAGCCCAGCGCACGCAATTGGCCGCTCGCCCTCCAGCTACAGAGAGTTGAAAACGCACTTTCCATTTCTGGCATAGAGCAAAATCGAACATCCACAGAGGTTCCTTGCGGGTGCCGGCCTGGCGCACCGCCGACATTCTTATTGTATGGTTCAGGCCTCCACCAATTATATATCAGACAAGGTTTAATGCCTTGATTTTGCAGAGTCTGAACTAGTTGGACCGCACGAAATGCGTTCGCCCACGTGTTTTTATCGGGATTTATGAGCTGATGAATCTGCGTTTGTCCATAGGTGCACTGGAAAATACTGAGGCTCGCAGGATTCGGACGGGTGATTTGTTGGCACCAGTATTCCGAGCCTGTCGAAGCTATACATTTGGCCAAGAACTCCTGCGCCAGCCTATTGCCTCGATCAATTACTGCCTTCTGTGACTTGCTGGCTTTTTGACATTTAGGTGCGAACTGGAAAAAGTCCCAATATTCTTCTTGGTCTTCTGCCTCTTCATCATTGAATTGCGATGTGAAGGTTGAACCTTGCGAAGCAAATGTTAACGAGCCCCAGAAGAGAACGGGACATATCAAAAACAGAAATAGGTTGGTGCGCATAAGCTGCTTCATTTTTGATCTCGATTTATGAAGTTTAATTTTACTACTTTGATATCGGCGCCAAGAGGCCAGAACTTGGGGAGCAGGGTTAATACTTGGGCAGAAAGTTCCCGTAAAACTCAGTTTGGAAGCGGAGTCCGAACTGAAACCCGGACTAAAGTCGACAAACCTCGTGCAAACACGCGTGCATATTCGTTCCTTTTTAGTTTGAAAAGGCTTCAACCCAAATTGCCAAATAACGGCTCTGGATCACGCTCAAATTAAATATGGCGCCAGGAACCTATGGCGCACTTCTTGATATACCAAGATCGTGGGAAAATTAGAGAAATTGGGGCGCACCGTTCCTAGGATATGTTTCAGATCCGACCAATCCAGGGAAACTGATCGTCAACAAATCGGAAGCCGCATCGGTTCGTCTTATATTTAAAAATACCTCGAACTCGGAAGCCTTCAATCTACTGCAACTTCCAAAATCTGAATTGCGGCATCGGTGAAAGGTGCTTTGCCGCTATCTAGAGGCGGCGCGCTTGTTGCGCCAGATCAGAGCCCATTAGTTGGCGACTCGCCAACTAAGGCTAGGGCGCCGAGCCTTGCATGCAGTAACTCTTTTCTAAACTCTAGATTTCGAATCCTTGCTTCTAACAGACGCTCAGATGCACCAACCATATCAGGCGAGTTCTTAACTCCGCGCTTATATTCGCCAAGAGTGATTTTGTAGTATTCCTCAGACCGCGACAAAGTCTTTGCTTCAAGATCCAATCGTTCTTGAATAGAAGCGATTTTTGAAAACAGCGCTTCAGCTTCAGCCTTTGAAGAATTGTGTTTTTGAGAATATACCTTTTCATACTGTTGAATTTTGATCGCAGACGCCGTGCTTTCGCTCGATGTAGAAAATCCAGAAAAAATGGGAATCTTGATTTTCAAAAATGCAGAATAGTTGTCGTTTGCGGCATACACTCTTTCTTCACTGGCAAGCTTTCCATATTTCCCCTCGATATCGAGCCTAGGAAAATAATCGGATCTAACAACCTTTAGCTCCTTTTGGGCGATACTCTTAGCTGCAGCCGCCTCAACCAATTCAGGATTTGAATCGGCAATTAGCCCCAAGACCCTTTGTCTGTCGTCCTT
This sequence comes from Bdellovibrionales bacterium, assembly GCA_050250515.1. Classification (GTDB taxonomy): domain Bacteria; phylum Bdellovibrionota; class Bdellovibrionia; order Bdellovibrionales; family UBA1609; genus JALHOQ01. The sequence goes on from JBFWON010000120.1 coordinate 2,699, forward strand.
GATATTTAATCTGGCCAAGTGACCTTTTACCACAAGGTCTCCCGTAGGTTCAGATCGACCGAGCACGACGGCAATATCGCGCGAGCGCTCGCTTCGCTCCTGCTCCAGCCTTTTTAGATCCGAACGTAGCGTCGCTTCCCGTAGCTCAAACTCGATGACATCGGCGCTCGAAGTAAATCCAGATCTATTTTTAGCTTGAGCAAGCTTCATCTGTTCGCCATTCATATCAATGGCTTTTTCTTTAAGTGACATACTTTCAAGAATAAAAAGCATTTCATAATATAGTTTGGCGACTTCTCGCGCTACACGGGCCTGACTTAGAGAGTACTGTTTGTTGGCAAGAGCTGATTCAACTTCTCTGATCTCACTCTGGGCCTGGTCACGACCGCCTCGATATAAATTCCATTCTAGCTTTCCATAGACCGGAGAACCAGAATTTTTCTCGGTTTCAAATTTGGTGGTTAAGTATCCGCCTTCGACCGAAACTTCGGGATAGTAACCCGCACGACCGACCTTTTCCATGGCCCGAGCCGATTCCATCTTCAATTTTGCAGCCTTGATCTCTTGGTTTTGCGCGCTGGCCTCTTTAATTAATTCCTCAAGGCCAAGGGAGCCCTCATTCGGATGATTGGCAAGCACGGTGGTCCCAAAGATAAGGATTGAAAAAGCTGTCAAAAAGCAACCTGCTAGTCTCATTGATTCCCCCGACCTCATTGAGGCTCGACATTAAATTTCACCTTTTCGGATTTGCCCTTATACGTGACGACTAAATCCAAAACATACCTATGAGAGCCCTTGGCGCTGATCTTGGCCAAAAATCCGTCCGCGTGCTCAGACAGCTTCACAGGCTCGCCTTTTGCTTTTTTTGGAAATGTCATAGTCGCCGACAATTTGAGTTCCTTGGGGCCAACTACCTTCATGTCGTGATCAAACGCATAAATTTCGACGCCGTCTGATTTAGTCACAAGCTCCACATAGAGCTGACCGCTGCTCTGAACAATCCCACCGGGGTGTGGAGCCGACACAACTCCCGGCATCTTGTCGTGTCCCTCGTGCGCGCCTGCACTGGATATCAAAAAAAGTCCCATTAGAAATACAAATCCATTTTTCATCAAAATCTCCTTAGTGTTGCGTTGGTAATAAGTCTTCATCTTTTGATTTTACGTTTGCCTCTGCTGATTTCCGCCCAAACCGATAGAAGACCGTTGGCGTCACGAACATATCCAGCAGCGTAGAACTTATGAGCCCTCCGATGATGACCACGGCCACGGGATGCAAGATTTCTTTTCCTGGCTGACCAGCAGACAACGCCAGGGGTAGAAGCCCCAGTACGGCCGTAAGAGCTGTCATCAGCACAGGCACGAGGCGCTCAAGTGATCCCCTGATCACCATTTCTTTAGAGAATTTTTCACCTTCAAATTTAATCAAATGCAGGTAGTGAGAAATCATCATTATACCGTTTCGACTTGAAATCCCACAGAGGGTCACAAACGCAACCATTGTCGCGATCGAGAAAGTCCGGTCTGATAAAAAAATGGCAACCAGGCTTCCAATCAAAGCCATGGGGATATTGAGCATGATTTGAATCGCAATAAACGAAGATTTAAAATGCGCGTAAAGAACAATAAAAATACCAATCAGAGAAAGGATGCCCAACATGAGAATTAAACGACTTGCCGACTTCTGACTCTCAAACTGACCCCCCAGCTGGATGAAATAACCATCGGGCAACTTCACTTGAGAACCGATTTTACGTTGGACTTCCTGCACAAGACTATCCAAATCTCGACCAGACGAATTTGCTGAAACTACAATTCGCCGCTGTGCATTCTCGCGGTTAACCTGATTCGGCCCTTGAGACTCATAAACATCTGCAATCATGTCGAGTGTGACGCCAGTTCCATCGGGCATGACCTTCAGGGTTGTGCGCTTGATCAGATCCAAATTTGCCCTTGAATGATCATCGAATCGCATGAAAACATTAAACGTTCGCTGTTGATCCAAAACTTGTGCGACCACTTCACCATTCAACGCCTTCTCTAAAGTCTCGGTGATCTCGCCAGAGACCAATCCGAACTTTCCAGCTTCTTCTCGCAAAAGCTGAATCTTAACTTGAGGAATTAATACCTGTTGCTCAACCTGCAAATCTACCAAACCGGGAGTCCCCTCAAGAGATTTGTAAATCTCAGCGGCTTTCGTTCTCAAGACGCCGAGATCGGGACCAAATAGCTTGATTGCAATCTGTGCCCGAACACCAGAAAGCAGGTGATCCAAACGATGTGATATTGGTTGGCCAATATTAGAAAATACCCCTTTGATCTCCTCAAGTTTTTTTCGCATATCATCAAGTACAACCCGACGATCTCGGCCACCAGCCTTGAAGTCGACATCGATCTCTGAATAATGAACGCCCTCGGCGTGTTCATCGAGCTCAGCGCGGCCAGTTCTTCTCGCAACCGACTTTACTTCTGGAATACTGAGAATTATCTCCTCAGCCTTGGTTCCAAGAAGGTTCGATTCGCTAAGTGATATCCCCGGCTGAGCCAATAGGTTTACGGTCGCCGTACCCTCATTGAATTTGGGCAGAAAGTCTTTTCCCATCAATGGTATCAACGCAAGTGAGCCCAAAAATAATAACCCCGAGATTCCAAACACGGTTTTGGGCCGATCGAGCGACGCATTCAAGAGTCTTTCGTCCCATTTTTTTAAAAACCGAACAAGAGCTCCGTCTTTGTGCTCAGTGAGCTTTCCCTCAGAAAGCAGGAACGAACATAAAACCGGTGTTACAGTCAGTGAAACAAATAGCGATGCGATCAATGACACAATATAGGCCAAACCAAGTGGTATGAAAAGCCGACCCTCGATTCCGCTCATATAGAAAAGCGGCAAAAACACCAGAACTACAATGATCGTTGCAAAAACGATTGAGTTACGAACTTCTGAAGATGCATTGTAGATCACTTGCAGAGAGCGCACAGGGCTCCCAGCTGCATGATTCTCTTTGAGACGACGAAAAACATTTTCTACGTCGACAATCGCATCATCAACCAGTTCGCCAATCGCAACCGCTAAGCCACCTAATGTCATCGTGTTTACAGACAGCCCAAAAAAATGAAATACAATTGCTGTAACAAGAAATGAGAGAGGAATCGCCGTGAGTGTGATTGCGGTGGTCCTGAGATTCATTAGGAAAATGAAAAGGACAATGAAAACAAGAATGGTCCCATCACGAAGGGCCATTTTCACATTGTCGACTGACGCCTCAATAAAATGAGCTTGCTTGAATAATTCGCGATTGATGGTCAGCCCCGGAGGCAATGACTTTTCTAATTCGCGAAGAGCCTGATCGACCTTTTCAGTTAGTTCAACAGTATTAGCACCCGGTTGCTTTTGTATGCTCAAAATGACGGCCGGCTTGCCGTTAACACTGCCGTCGCCCCGTTTTATCTGGGCCCCAAGCTTAACTTCTGCGATGTCTCTCACATAGACAGGCCGCCCAAGATGCAACCCAATGACCGTTTGCTGGATATCCTCGACTGACTTAACAGATCCTAGATTTCGAATCAGAAATTCTTTTTTATTTATATCAATATATCCACCGGTAGAGTTCAGGCCGATTTTAGAGAGGGCCTTTTCGATCTCATCTAATGAAAGTCGATATTTTTGAATTCGCTCTGCAGATAGAAGAATTTGAAACTGCTTAACGCCGCCACCAATGGCAATCACCTGAGCAACACCGGGCACACTCAATAGTCTAGGTCGAACGGTCCAATCGGCAATTGTGCGTATCGCTAAGGGCGAAACACTTGCATCACTTGAAAACATACCCACCAGTTGAATCTCACCCATGATCGACGCAATGGGTCCCATCACCGGGGTTATTCCACCGGGGAGCTTCTCTTTTGCCAGCTGCAATTTTTCAGCAACAAGTTGGCGATTTCGATATATATCGGTGTCCCAAGCGAACTCGACATAGACGACCGAAAGACCGATACCCGTCGTTGATCTCACCCGCTCGACACCCGGCAGGCCGTTGAGTACGGTTTCAAGTGGAAGCGTCACCAGAGTTTCAACTTCCTCTGGCGCCATGCCTGGCGCCTCGGTCATAATGTTAACAGTAGGTCTATTTAAGTCAGGAAAAACATCGACCGGCATTTTTGACAAAGTAAAGAGGCCATAGACAGTAATTAAAACTCCCATGGCCAATACAAAAATCCGATGCGTCAGTGAAAACCGAATAATTCGATCCAACATACTGGGGCCTTTCAATATTTAGTGGTGACCGTGTCCATCGTCAATTTTCTGGAGCCGCAAGGGCAGCTCATAAATGACGGGGTTGCCTTTCATTCCATCTCGTTCGGCAACAATTTTTAGCTCACCACTTTTCCCAAGATCGACATGTTTTGGAAAGCTACACAGAAAAAACTGGCCCCTTTGAGGTTTGCAGATGCCCTTCCCAGCTTTCACTACTTCAGCCTCGATTGAAGAATTCTTAGTCATTGGATCTTTCCAATTGATATCAAGAAGGTAGATTTTTGCGGATGATTTTCCAGCCTTAACCACCTCGGTATGAAATGCGCCGGGCATCCTAATAAATCCTCCGTGTGGTCCGGGCTTGTCCTCACCGTGCCCAAAAGCTAGACTGCCACTGAAAATAAAAACCAAGATCCCAAGAACGAACTCCATACCACGGCCCTCCTAAATTTTCTGCACTCACATAGCATTACGAAACTGCTACACGAATTGTGACAGTCACCTAACTTTTACTGAAAGCGGCACTGTCCGAATTTGAGACGCGTCGACAAATTGAATCCAGAGTCTGTAAGTACCCTTACTTGGAAAAGTAACGTGCAACATCCCCTGCTCAGGCGAGCCTCCCGCCATAGGATGAACATGAATGATCGAATCGCCGTCGGCCGGGACTGCAATCACATGTGCGAAGGCTCCAAGATAAGGAGTAAGTTGGGGCTTTGAGCCATCAACTCTAGAAAAAACAAGATCCAGCATTGCCATTTGGCCAGCCTTCAACGACGTCAGTCCTAATTTCGCAGCCGATCCGCTGTCATTGCCGACGCGAATATCTCTGAGACGAGGCGGAGCTGGAGGCGCCGGCTTGCCACCCAAGATTTCTAACCTTGTGGAGGAGCTGAATTCATAGCCATCTACTTTTAACTCGCCTTGCGCCCAAACAAAATAATTCCCATTCACCGCAAAGCTCAAATCAGCCTTCCACATCTGGCCGTCGAATACTGGATGCACGTGCTGAAACTCTTTGAGCGATGGATCATAGACGACTAAGTGAAGGAGTTTTTCATGGGAAATATTCAGATCCTGATCAGTAACTACTTTAGAACTCGTGGTATCAAAAACTTGAAATTCAAGGGTCAGTTGACCAGCAGATTGTGGCCCTGAATTTTTAAGTTCGACCTCAACTCGACTTTCGCCGCCGCCGTGAGCGAATGCCGACATTGGCATTGCCAACCCAAAAAACGCTACCGCGAGAATTGTGCTATATAATTTCATGTATATCTCCCATCTGATTTCGACCCAGACCAAAAACAAGTTGTAAACTATACTCCAGTGGAGTATCTATTAATTCGATAGCTAATTTCAATAACTTAAAGCGGACTAAATGAAAAAAATGAGATGCAGATAGTCAAAGATGGTGCTTGTGGGCATTGCGAAGAGATTGAACCAGGTGTCGCCGGAGCAAATGGTTCGGGCGAGCCCAAGACCAAAGGTGCAAATCCCGACCACGCAGCCTCTAAGAAACGAATTAATAGAATTCGGGGCCAACTCGACGCCGTAGCACGGATGATCGATGAGCGCGAATACTGCCCGGACATTATTCAACAGATACGCGCGGCCACTAGTGCGATGAAAAGCCTGGAGTCCGAAATTCTACGAGGACATCTGCGCGGCTGTGTGCGAGAGGCCTTCGAGTCGAAAGATGGCTTTGAAATTCACGATAAGATTGATGAGATCCTGAACCTGATCAACAGGTAGAAGGAAAAAAGAGGGGGACAATTTGAGACGTGCAGCTGGTATATTCCTAATTTTTATTTCGTCAGCTTCTGTATTTGCTAAGCCAGCATCTCAAGATGAAAAGAAATTATATCGCGACCTAGTCTCTAAGGTTCGCGAGCAAGCAGAGTTCAAAGTCCCAATGCCAAATGGCATTGATATGCACTTTTCATACTCTTTAAAATTGGATTCACCTAAATTTCCGGAACCCGTTTCATTTGAGTATGAATTTTACGAGAACGGACCAAAGTTCATTCGGTATTTTTACGAAAAAGTATTCACGAAAGACGGGTCATATATCGAAGTTGGGGGCGAACAAATTCCCCTCACTTGTATTCATGTCTCTGGTCAAGATAACCGCTTCTCGGGAAAATCCGGGCCCCTAATCCCCGATTACATTCTTAAAATCACTTTTGTTGCTAACGATTGGACTTGCCAAGGTCCCATAAAACCAGGTTGGCCCAAAACAGGTGGCAAGAAGGATGCGTGGGAAACTTACGTTCACTATGAAGTGACAGATCCAACCATCATGCTTCCGATCGAAGCTGGCCTTCGGTATCGGTGGAGTGAATTCGACGCCATATTGGTGAAGTAGCGAGGATAAAATGAAAAAACTATTTTTGATCTTAATGATGATCCTGGTGATCCCGCAGTTTTCGAAAGCTGAGGTGGTATGGTACCCGATGCCGGCCGAGGCTTACAAATTTGGCGACTTGTATCCTGAAGCCCAACGGCTCCTTTTTGCATTCGATTATGGACACGCACTGGTTTACGAGCGCCTCATGATCAATCGCGGAAAAATCTCCGATCCAAAACAGTTTGAACAAGATTTATTAAAAGACATTCTTGTTATTCTTAAGAATCCTCCCAATATTAAGGTCGATGAAGCTGACATTGCTCCGGCCTATGTCTATAAGTTTCCTAAGATCGTCGCTCTATTTGACTGGTCTCATCTTTTACATCAGTTCGTTCTTGATATACTTGCGACCTCCAAGGATCGAGGCGCTGGGTTAGACCGCCGTATTTCCGAAGTATATCAACAGTACAATGCAACATCTCGTCTCGCGATCACCGATGTTTGCAAGACAATGTTGTTTATGGATGGACATTATTTTTCCAAAGCGTTTCGAAGAAATTTTCCGAGCTTCAATCTGCTGATCTGGAGTTATCATTGGTTTCAGATCAGACTTTATGATGCGCTATTGAAGCCAACGAAAATCGACAGAGATAAAGCAGTTGCGGCAACAGTGAAAGAATTTTGGGATCTTATCGCTGATCTGCCGGACTCTGCGCCATTTGATATGATGCCTGAGACAGCTATCGAAGCTCCAGCGTTTGCCTCCCGTTTTCCAAAAATACCAGGAGCTTTTGATAACAACCATATGCTTCATGATATAGTTTCCGATCTTCTAGTTTCCGACAAAGTCAAAGAATCTGACATGAGATCTGAGGGGCTCAGAATGGCCTCGCAAGCTCTTGATCCTAGCGCTTTCAAAGCTAATTTATGTATCGGCTATCCATAACCAACAACACCCTGGGGAGGGAAAATGAAGGCATTAGTTTTATTCGCAACCATAATGACGAGCTGGAATCTGGCTTGGGCCGCGCCCGTATCTGTCGCAAAAGTCGCAGAACTCACTGCCCATCGAATTGACCGATTGGTCGCTTTGGGACGAATCGACGCTGGCTTCTTAAAGCGTCTTGAGAAAGTCGAAGTCACACCTTTAACTTCGGGGCCGGCCGCATTTAAGGTGATCGCATCACAAAGTAGACCTGCGGACGGCAGCCAACCACTTCAGTTGGAACTAGCCTTTGCCGCAGATGGGAAGGCACTCTCATACCAAAACGTAGCAGGCGGAACACTTGGCGTGGATCCGGCTTGGCCCGATAAAGATGCCGGAACGCTAACTGAAAACGCGTTACACTACGTATTGGACAATGCGACCGACGTGAAGATTAAGAAATTCTTCGACGGCTTAACTTCATTCACCCTAATTAAAGGTGACCTCAATGGAGCGATCGTCGCTCGGGGACAAGTTTTGTCGACGCAGACAAACGAGAAACTCAATGTTTATGTCAAGCTCGACGGGACGTTCATCTCTGCCGAAATTGTTCCTTAAACCGATTGAGTGTATCTATGCGCGCTTTGTTTTTAATTGTCGTGGTGATCGCAACTGTTGGTTGCGATCCAGGTCATATAGTAGGTCCGATAAGTGACAATTCGCGGTTTAGCCTTCCGAAAGAGCAAAAGGCGAAGCTTTCCTACGCTTACGTTAACCAGCGAGTTTTCCTCCCGAAGTGCATATCATGCCACGGGAA
>JBFWON010000121.1:0-10888 GCA_050250515.1 Bdellovibrionales bacterium
GCCTCGCGCCCCTCTGGCGAATTGATCAGTAGATCCGCCAACGCCGCTTCGCGCTTGCGCGGAGCCGTCTGCGCCACCATTCCCACCATGCGTCCCCACACTTGCCAACGCAGACGCTCTAAGGGCGAGTTCAGCGCGCTCGAACTGGTGTTCACCAAAATGCAGCGCTCAATCTCTTCGGGCCGGCTTCGGAGCCACTCCATCGCGACCATGCCTCCCAATGACAATGCCAAAATGGCAAAGCGAGATTGCGAGGGCGCCCGTGCCAAGGCATGGGCCCGAACTCGGGTCATAATGTCCTGAATCGAACTCGGCGACACTTCACTGCGAAATTCACCAAAACCGGGCAAATCAATGGCGAGAACCGGTTGATCTGGAAATCGTTTGGAAAAATCCTCAACAAACGAGCCCCAATGCCCCACTTCACGGCTTAGACCTCGCAACAAAATCCAAGTGAGCGGCGAATTCATTTGTCGTACCAGAGTTCAAGAGCTTTGCGAGTGTTCAAGGTGCGCAGATCCTGAGATTGATTTTGCCAAGACTCGGGCGAGAGGATCGCGCGGTGAAGAAAATCAAATAGATTCAAATGACGGCGCAAGATTCGACTGCGTCGATGGGGCAAGATGGGATTGAACACGCCCGATTTATCGAAGACCTGCAGTGGATTCTTCTTCAGCCACATCCACGAACCCATTTCTAACGTAAACGGTAGAAAAAAGCCGTGTCCTTTGCGCTTGCGATTCTCTTCGAAAATATAATCCCATGGATCGCCATGAATGGTGTACTGCCTGGACATGGGTTCAAACGCATAAAAATGGTGGGGATAGGTTTGGTCAAAAATACCTTTCAACGCGTAGGCCTCAGCCAGATAGGGAAAAGGTCGACGCGAATGCGAGTAGGGAAACCAAAATCGATCTTTGGCGCCAAAGCCCGAATGAACATCGACCGCCATCGAAATTTTAGAGGTCAAAAGCTCCTTTTCAATCACCTCAAGCAGAGCTTTCACTTCCACTTCTAAAGTGCCATCACCTGAGCCCCGATACCATGGCAATGTTGGCGAAATTCGATGGCCTTGATAGATCGCGGTGGAACTGATCAATTCGCTATCCAGAGGTGAATTGCGCATCAGGTCAACGCCGTTTCCATTGGACCTTGTGCGAAAAACAATTCCAACCGGGTTCACCAGCGGCATGAATACAATGCGCGAACTTTTCAAGCGTTCTTGAAATTGCTTGTCCCAGCGAAGCAATTCCAAAAGTGTGCCCATATAGGCCAGAACCACTTCGGATCCAATTTTCTCAAGACCATGGGCGCCAGCGAAGAAGCCCACCGACGGGGCCTCCGGATCTTGACTACCAAGCGTGATACAATGGAGTGGAAACGAGCGATCTTTGTGCTGAACTTCAGCCACCACGCGCGTGCGAGCATGAACTCCAAATCCTTCGATCAGGCGTTCGAGGAGAGCCAATTCAGCGAATGTCCGTCGCGCTAGAAATTCAGGCACCATATCAGTATAAACGTCCTTGAGGACGAGACGCAACACATGTTACCCAAAGGTTTTAGGGGGATTTTTGATGGAACATCATTCGACACCAACGCGTATTCCCGTGAGTGACAAATGGAGCCAATCGGCTTGGGTCAATCAAGGCAAATACCAAGACTTGTACAAAAGGAGTGTGTCTGACCCAGACGGATTTTGGTCTGAGGTCGCAGGACGAATTGATTGGTATGAGAAGTGGCAGCAGGTCCAAAAGTGCACTTTCACAAAACCGGTTCATATCGAATGGTTCACGGGCGCTAAACTGAATGTGTCTTACAACTGTATCGATCGCCACTTGCCTAAGCACAAAGATCGAGTCGCGTTTTATTGGGAGCCGGAAGACCCGAAAGAAAAAACCGTCGAAATCACTTACCAAACACTTTCCAACAAAGTCGGACAACTGGCCAATGGTTTGAAAACCTTAGGGGTTAAAAAGGGCGATCGAGTGACCATTTATATGCCCATGATTCCTGAGGCCGTGTACGCCATGTTGGCCTGCGCTCGTCTCGGAGCCGTTCATTCTGTCGTTTTTGGTGGCTTTAGCCCCGAATCCCTCGCCGATCGCATGCGAGACTGCGAAAGCGAATACCTGATCACCGCGGACGAAGGCCTCCGCGGCGGCAAAAAGATTCCGCTCAAGGTGAACGCCGATGAAGCGGCCAAGAAGGTCGACCATTTAAAAGCGATGGTGGTGGTGCGCCGAACAGGGGCACCGGTGGAAATGAAGGCCGGCCGAGACCACTGGTATCACGATGTGGCTGACAAACAGTCGACCGAATGTACGCCCGAAGTGATGGACGCCGAAGATCCGCTGTTTTTACTTTACACTTCGGGCTCCACAGGAAAGCCGAAAGGGGTGCTGCACACGTCGGGGGGCTATCTGGTCTATGCTTCCTACACTCATCAGATGGTGTTCGATTACCATCCCGACGACATTTATTGGTGTGCCGCCGACATTGGCTGGGTGACTGGGCACAGCTACATCGTCTACGGACCGCTCAGCAACGGGGCGACCAGCGTGATGTACGAAGGCCTTCCCACCTACCCCAACGCTTCGAGAATGTGGGAGATTGTTGATGAATATAAGGTCAATACTCTGTACACAGCGCCCACCCTAATTCGTGCTCTGATGGCTCTGGGCGAAGGTCCAGTAAAGAAAACCTCACGCCAATCTTTACGCTTGCTAGGATCGGTGGGAGAGCCCATCAATCCCGAAGCTTGGCTCTGGTACCACAAGGTCATCGGCGACTCTCGCTGCCCCATCGTCGATACCTGGTGGCAAACGGAAACAGGCGGAATTTTGATCACCCCCCTGCCGGGAGCCACGGAATTAAAGCCCGGCTCGGCTACCATGCCGTTTTTTGGTGTGAAGCCCGTCATCGTGGATGAGAAAGGTCAGCGCTTAACGGGAGCTTGCGAAGGTAATCTTTGCCTTGAAGGTTCCTGGCCGGGACAAATGCGCACGGTCTACAAAAACCACGATCGATTTGAATCGACTTATTATTCAACTTATCCCGGGCTCTATTTCACCGGTGATGGATGTAAGCGCGATCAAGATGGTTTCTACTGGATCACGGGACGCGTGGATGATGTCCTGAATGTGTCGGGTCATCGTTTAGGTACCGCTGAAGTGGAAAGCGCTTTAGTGGCACATGAGGCAGTTAGTGAAGCGGCCGTGGTCGGATTTCCCCATGATATAAAAGGACAAGGCATTTATGCCTACGTCACTTTAACCGCAGGCGTGCAGCCCACCGAATCTCTGCGCAGCGAGTTGACGGAATGGGTTAAAGTCGAAATCGGCGGATTGGCCAAACCCGATTTTATCCAATGGGCACCGAGTCTACCTAAAACGCGAAGCGGGAAAATCATGCGGCGAATTTTGCGTAAGATTGCCTGCAACGATTTGGATCATATAGGAGATACTTCCACATTGGCCGATCCCGGCGTCGTCAAAGATTTGATGTCAGGTCGCATGAGGAGTTGAAATCCTGACGGACGCGTGCATGCTTCCGTCGAAATTTTGTCAGCAAATCCGGACTTGTGAAAACGCTCTTGCCCTGCATACACTTTAAGCACGTATTTTGAGTCAAGAAATGCGCGGCGTGTGTGCCGGGAGGGCGGAGTGAGAAAAGCCTTCGGAAATTTTCTAACTGCTCGATTTCTCGTCAAAAAGAAAAATAGTTCGCTGCTGGCTCGCATCCGAATTGACAGTTTTTGCATGGTAACGCTAGCGTTTGAATTGTTAAGAATCTGTTGTTCTCTGAGATGGGCACAGCGGCTTCAGAAGCAGAATACGATCTACGGATGGATGACGTACTCGAGGGGCTTACGGACGACGCTCCGGCAGGCTTCTGACTTCAACAAAATTAGATGAACGGGTCTGAAACCAAATTGAGGGGGGATTTCAGTGACCTATCGAAAAGACGATCTTTGTCTTGAGGGGATCTTATACTTTAGAAAATGGCAACAGGAGGCCGCATGAATACACAACAAGAAACCATCATCACGCCGCCACCGAAAGCAAACACAAGCCACGAGGATCGGTCGCAAAACACCGACACCAGTGGTGAGAGCCCAATCATCATGCGCGTGCGCAAGCGTGACGGCACTCTGCAACCTGTGGATGTGAATAAGATTGTAAACGTCGTATTGGCATGCTCGACCGGATTGAAAGAAGTGGATCCCATGCGAGTCGCAGCCAAAGTGATTTCCGGCTTGTATGACGGAGCGAGCACGAAAGAGCTAGATCAGCTGTGCATTCAGACAGCCGCGCTCTTGATTGGCGAAGAACCACAGTACTCTCGTCTCGCGTCGCGCCTGTTGGCGCGCTTTATCGGCGAGGAAGTGGCCAATCAAAACATCCGCTCGTTTTACGACTCTATGACCGTCGCCCATAAACGGGGTCTGGTGAGCAAAGAGAAATTCGATTTTATTAAAGAACATAAAGAAGCGCTGAACATTATTATAGATGACAGTCGCACTCACCGCTTCGAGTACTTTGGTCTTCGCACGGTGTACGATCGCTATCTTTTAAAAGATCCGACCAGCCGTCAGGTGGTGGAATCGCCTCAGTACTTCTTTTTGCGTGTCGCTTGCGGTCTAGCCAAAACATTCCAAGAAGCGAAAGAGTTCTATGAGTTGATCTCAAGCTTGGATTATATGCCAAGCTCACCGACTCTATTCAATTCGGCCACCATGCGACCCCAGCTGTCGTCTTGCTACCTGCTGGATTCTCCCCTGGATGATTTGTCGTCGATTTATGACAAATATAAAGACATCGCTTTGTTGTCTAAATTTGCCGGCGGCATTGGTGTCTCGTTTTCCCGCGTGCGAAGTCGTGGTTCTTTGATCAAAGGCACCAATGGACATTCGAATGGCGTGATCCCCTGGCTAAAGACGCTGGATTCTTCCGTCGCCGCAGTCAATCAGGGTGGGCGCCGCAAAGGCGCGGCCTGCATTTACCTTGAGTCCTGGCACTCAGATATTGAAGAGTTCCTCGAACTTCGCGACAACACCGGTGACGAAGCCCAACGCACTCACAACTTGAATCTGGCCAACTGGGTTCCTGATATTTTTATGCGTCGGGTGGAAGCGGACGCACTCTGGTCCTTGTTTGATCCGAAGGAGACCCCTGAATTTGTTGATCTCTTCGGCGAGGATTTTGAAAAAGCTTACGAGAAGGCTGAATCCGAAGGTCGCTTTGTCCGTCAGGTCAAGGCCCGCGATCTCTATGCCCGCATGATGAAGACTCTGGCCCAGACTGGCAATGGTTGGATGACATTTAAAGATGCGAGCAATCGTAAGTCCAATCAAACGGGTCTGCCCCAAAATGTGATTCATTTATCCAATCTTTGTACCGAGATTTTGGAAGTCACATCGGACAGTGAAACTGCAGTTTGCAACTTGGGCTCGGTGAACTTGGGTGCCCATGTGATTGATGGCGAATTTGATTTCGAAAAATTGGCCCATACCACCGAAATCGCGATCAAGTTTTTGGACCGAGTGATCGATATCAACTTTTACCCGACGCCCACTTCGAATGCGGCCAACAACCGTTGGCGCCCCGTTGGTTTGGGTGTAATGGGCTTGCAAGATGTGTTTTTCAAGCTCAACCTCCCTTTCGATTCGGCAGAAGCTTTAAAGCTTTCGACTAAAATTCAAGAGGAGATCTACTTCCATGCGCTGAAGACCTCTTGTGGCCTGGCTGAAAAGTTTGGTCCTCACCCCTCTTTCAAAGAGACTCGAGCCGCCAAAGGCGAATTGCAGTTCGACCTCTGGGGTGTTGTTCCCGAGGATATGGAACGTTGGGAACGCCTACGCCGTAAAGTGAAGTCAATTGGACTTCGCAACTCCTTGATGCTGGCGATCGCGCCGACCGCGACGATAGCTTCTATCGTGGGAGCTTATGAGGCCACTGAGCCTCAAATCTCGAATTTGTTTAAGCGGGAAACGCTTTCGGGCGAGTTCATCCAAATCAATCGTTACTTGGTCGATGCACTGAAGAAGCGCGGACTTTGGAATGAAGAAATTCGCAATAGCATCAAGATGAATGAAGGTTCGATTCAAACGCTGGAAGAAATTCCGGAAGATGTGCGAACCGTCTTTCGCACGGTCTGGGAAGTCCCACAAAAGGCCTTGATTGATATGGCCGCCGCTCGCGGCGCCTACATCGATCAGTCGCAATCTCTCAATCTTTTCATTGAGAGCCCGACTATCGGAAAGCTGTCTTCTATGTATATGTACGCATGGAAGTCCGGGGTGAAAACGACCTACTATCTGCGCTCGCGCCCAGCGACGAAAATATCTAAGGTCACCACTCGCACGATGGAGACCCCGACCAAGACGTACACGGACGAGGAAGCCCTCGCCTGCTCTTTAGAAAACCCCGAACTTTGCGACGCTTGCCAATAGGAGACGACAAAATGATTTTGCATCCCGGCTTTGATCTGACTCTGCGACCGATGAAATACCCTGTGTTCTTTGAAATGTATAAGAACGCAATTAAGAACACTTGGACTGTGGACGAAGTCGACTTCAGTGGCGACATTGTCGATCTACAACGCAAGCTGACACCGGCGGAGAGGTTTTTGATCGGTCGCTTGGTGGCCTTTTTCGCTACTGGCGATAGCATTGTCGGGAACAACCTCGTCTTAAATCTGTACAAACACGTCAACTCACCAGAGGCGCGCCTTTACCTGTCGCGCCAACTGTATGAAGAGGCTTTGCATGTGCAGTTTTATCTGACCTTGCTCGACACCTACATTCCCGATCACGCCGAGCGGGAAAAGGCGTTTGCGGCCATCCACAACATCCCATCCATTCAAAAGAAGGCTCAGTATAGCTTCAAATGGATGGATTCAATCAATGACCTCAATCGATTGGATACAATTGAAGATCGCCGCAAGTTTTTAATGAATGTGATCTGCTTTGCCGGGACGATCGAAGGTCTGTTCTTCTTTGCCGCCTTTGCCTACGTCTATTTCTTGCGAAGCAAGGGATTACTCAATGGCCTGGCCACTGGAACCAATTGGGTCTTCCGCGATGAAAGCGGTCATATCGATTTCGCCTACAAGGTGATTGATACGGCCATTGAAGAAGAACCGGCTCTTTTCGATGACCGTATGAAGAATATGGTCATCGCCATGTTCAAAGAGGCCATCGATTGCGAGATGGCCTTTGCCACTGACATCTTAGACCACGGCGTGGCCGGCCTTAGCGGTAAAGATATGCGGACTTACTTGGAGTACATAGCCGATCTTCGCTTTGAGCGCTTGGGAATCCCCCATCAGTTCAATGTTAAAAATCCCTTTGGCTTTATGGAGCTGCAAGACACGCAAGAGCTGACCAATTTCTTCGAACGTCGAGTCGCCGCCTACCAAGTCGGTGTCACCGGCAGCGTCTCGTTCGACGAGTCGTTTTAAGCGCATCACAGCGGATGGGGCGCCACGCCCCATCCTTCCCAATTGAGCCGCAAATTCCGACGGACCAAAATTCAGCGCACTCCTGATCCCCTTGAGATCAAGATCATTTGGTTTTATTCGCACAACTCTTGCAACGAAGAACTGCATGTTCGAAAAAATCCTATTTACGCTAATCTTATTAGCTACGGCGGCCCAATCGGACGCTATCAAAGCCGATGTCGAACCCGGAACGTCCAAGGCCTTTAAATTGGAGTACTCCGGCAAGATCTCGTATATCTTAGGTACCAATCATGACTTGAAGGTGGAGGATGCTCTGCCAAAAGAAATACTTCGGGCTCTTGATGCCTCCGAAGAAGTTGTCTTCGAGTCTCCATTTTTTTCAAAAGCCTCTCCGACATCTGTTTCTGAGGCCATTGCCGCCGCCGGCAAGCCCAATATTTCGCCTTCCAGACTGAGCAATAAATCAAAGAAAGCCTTTCAAAAAATCCATCCTTCTGCCCAATTTGAAAATGCGATTAATCCAGGAATCATTCTTTTTCTCGCAGAGCGGGAGGTTCACAAGCGTGTGGGTGAACTGCGGCAAAGATTTTTGAATGCACTTGCCAATTCAACGCCCGACTTAGGTCATTATGGTAAATTTCAAGTGTCACTCGAAAACCTTAAAGCTAGGGAGCTAATTCTAGCGGGTCAGTCAGGCGATTTGTTAGAGATGGCGTTGGGAGCCGAGCAAGCTGATTCGCCGGAGGCCGGGCTGGATGGCTACGTTCACCAATTGGCTGAAATGAAAGGCAAGAAGATTTCGGTTCTCATTGATACAGAGCCATATTCACATTTCAAAAGCGACTCGGGTCGAGAAATAGCAATCAGTTCAAGCTTGGTCACTGTTGATGAGTTAAATCTGGCCCTTCCATATTTGGCTAGGGAGATCGATCCTAGAGGGTTCGCCGATCGTTTTCTCAACAAGGTGATCTCTGATTTTCTTCATCGACAGATGGATCGCCAATATTTCTACTCAGAAAATAAGAAGTATATTTATTTACATAACTTGCTCACCAAAAGCTTGGAAATTCCCGGCAAGAGTCGGATCGCAAAATTCAGGATGGCGAGACACAAATTCTGGATTGATCTTATGTTGAGTAAGATGGCTGAACGTAACGTTTTTTTTGCAGTTGGTTTGGTTCACGTTGTGGGAGATCCAAATTTAACCGAACCAGCTCTGTTAAGCCTCCTTCGAGCTAATGGCGTCAAGGTCACGCCTTTGACGACTAGTTGTGAAGACGACCTAACTTAAATAAAAACACTTGTCTTCCGATCACGACTTGTTCTGTCATCCACCGAATTGCATGACGACCTCGACTTTTTTGAATCAACAAGGCCCGGGCCCAGTAGTTTCCGAGAATCGGATGCCGCTGACCGGAGGAACAAATGAAAATTCCCGGTGGTCCGGCACTATCGAGACTCGAACCAGGTCTTCAATTCGTGATCCGAGAGGATCTTTTCTCGGAAAGCTGACCAAGAATTTTGCCAGCGTTCGGGCGTGGACTTCATGATCGCTCTTAGCACTTGTGGGACAGGCACTGGCTTGGCTAGCAGGGCTCGATACTTTTTCGCCTCACTTGAACTCATCCAGTCCCACCTCGGGGCATTCAAGTGCGGGTCGGGCTCTCGATCCAATACAAATTCCGAGTAGGGAAACTCCCAATCCACGCGCGTGCGCAAAAGAATCTCAAGGGATAAATCCTCCCCATCGTAGCTGCCATTTTCAAAACGAGTTCGCAGCTCTTTAAGTCGTTCCTGAATTTCAAAAAACACATTTCGATCGAACTCACGCCATTGGTGCGTGTCCCGCAAAGTAGGAGCGTAGGACCTGAGCATGCTCAGGGCGTATCCTCGGAAAAGCGCCGCTTCAATCCAAATGTCGGCCAAGCGGGGACCACGACCACCGTCGGTGCTCCAGTAATAAGGCGCCCGCTTAAACTCACTGTCGGCTAAGATCTTCGTATCCTCAGGACTTCGAGTGGCATAGTTGAAGGCATGACTATAGTGAATCTCCCGATTTTCAATTCGGAATTTTGCGTTCCTAATTTTTGTCAGCCATTCCTTGGCAAACGGCTTGATGGTGTCCTCAGAAAAATCAATGGACTCAATGACTCTGGGATTCAAAATAATCCACTCTCGGATGCCCCGTCGCTCAAGTAGAACCAAGTCCACACCGGACAAATCGATATCATCTGATATGAGCACTTCTTTGAGATCGTCTTGCACCCGCTTTTCGATGCGAATGGCTTTTGCCCCAGGTCGAATGGAAAGGATCATCAGCCGATCACCGTAGTTTTCGAATCCCCCACCCTTAATGCCAGAAACCGGGTGGGACCAAGCATGCAGACCATTGGATCTTTTTAACTGGGGAAACTGACGAGCCAGTCCAATCCCATGGGGTGAATGAAATTCACCGTTTCGTGGCCCCGCCAAAAATTTCTGAAGATGTTCATGAGCCTTCAGAGACGACCATCGATACAATCGATCAGGAGGGATTTGGATCCACGAGACACGGACATCGTGCTTCGGATGCCTGAGAGGTCCATTCTTGAAGATGATCCCCAGGGGATCGGACTCGAGGGCCTGAAAAGGAACAGCGCCCAGGGGCTTTTCGCAATGGGTGCCATGGGACAAATTTGGAATGGCTACTGTCCAGACAATAGCCAGCCATAGGATCTGCCGTGGGGCTCTGATCGAATCCAGGATCTTCTTCATTCTAAGTGTGAGGAGTTGCAGCGCCTGTGCCGATTAAGGCGCCATGCGAATGGGCTCGCCCTTGTCTTCGCGGGAAGGGTTGTAGCCCGACTTTTCGCGTGATTCCCTTAGCTTTTTGAGATCCAGCTCGACGACGACCATTTCTTCACGGTTGGCTTTGCCCTCTTTCAAGACGGCGGGAAATCCCTTTTCTTGCGGTCCCAAAAAGACCCCCTGACCAAACTGAACCCAACTTTTAGAGGTTCGCCCCACCGTACCCGCGATCACTACATAAGCGTGACTCTCAACGGCCCGAGCTTGCGCCGTGTAGCGCACCCGCCGAAGGCCGGCCTCAGACTCGGTCATCGACGGCACTAGTAAGAGCTCCGGTGGCTTGGCCGCCAGAAGCTGGCTCAGTCGGGGGAACTCCACATCAAAACAAATCAGCACCGCGAACGAGACTCCATCATACTCCAGCCGACGGAGTTCGTTACCACGGACCATTTCCAACTCCTTCTCCCAAGGCGTAAAGAAAATCTTGTCCTGGTACTCCACCCGCCCGTCCGGGAAGACAATCGGAGCACTGCTTAGAAATTTTCCATCCGCTGTGGCGCGAGGAAGAGTGCCGCCAATGATCACCATTTGATTCTTCTTCGACCATTACTTTAACCGCTCGATCCATCGCACCGAGGAA
>JBFWON010000122.1:0-10844 GCA_050250515.1 Bdellovibrionales bacterium
GAGTGTTTTGCTCCACCGTGTTGGGTGGCTTCGTGGACCAGAAGCGCCCATTCTTCTTTCTTCATCGTGCCGGGGGGGAGCCTTTGTAAATTTCCAATCGACAGGCAAATGGAAGCCTTTTCCGACAAATCGGAGACTGAAGCATCGGCATGCTTGCCATCCGGAGAGGGACAATCCCCCACTTCCAACAGATGGACTGAATTGTTTTTCAGGCCGCGAATCGGGGACTTCTCTAGATCGAATTTGACCTTGGCACCTCGAATGTCGACCTCATCGAAACGGACTAATGGATTTGGTTTACCTGGGGCGAACGAATTTAAGAATAGAAAGGCCAAGTTGTGGCGAGGGTCTGGATGAGTCAGGTGTTGAATGCCCTCTTCAATGGCCTTGTGTACTTCTGCGAGGGTGCTCTTTCGAACTTCGCCGCCACCACCGCCATCGACGACCCCGCCACCCTTTTTTTTAGGTTGGCAGGCCGTAAGTGAAATGGCCATCAGTAGTCCAAGGATGATCTTCATTTGGGCCACGGTCCCACTCCAGTGCCAATCAGGGCTTAAAACGAACAAAATTTGTCCCTTTTCTAGGAGGAAAACGGACATATGTATGACCGAAACCCTATGGGAGCAATAAAGAAGCCAGGCGTTGGGATTCTCTACAAGAGATTAGCGCCTATGGCCGAAACGCCTGTTGAATCGCCGTCGACAAAGCCTGAACGGCCTTTACGTTTCTTTGCTCGGTTCGATAAATCAAAAACAGCTCGTCGTAAAAGACGGGGCTCTTCGAGATCGGCTTGAGGCCCGATGGCTCTGGTTGGGCCACGCGAGCCGGTAAGATGGCGTGACCAGCTCCTGATTCAACAAGGCTCTTGACCACTTGTAAGTCAGAGCACTCAAGACTTCTTCGGTAAGCCCATCCAGAACGCTTTAACTTTTTCAAAATGTCTTGAGACTGGAGCAGACTGGGCTCGTAGATCAAAACATCGGGATTGCGATCCTCAGTGCTCTTCCATAGTCGGACTTCGTCTTTGATCAAAGACTTCATCACTAAATCGGGATGAACCTGAGCATTGATGACCAAGCCCAAGTCGACTTCCATTTGGACGACCTTCTGGGCGATATGGCGAGACAGCCCGTGTTCTAGAGAGATTTCAATTTCAGGATTCTCTTTTAACAAGTCAGGTAAGAACAGCGGCAGTGAATAGATGGCGACGGCCGGATGGCAGCCCAGAGTGAACCGCCCCCTTACACCTGTACCTATCGATTTCACTTCGCCTCTCAAGCCCTCCCATTTTTGCAGAAGCTCGCGCGCGTCGATTCGAAGGCGCTCCCCTGCACGTGTGGGTTTGGCACCATGTCTTGAGCGCAAGAACAATTGAGTGCCCAGTGTGGACTCCAAACGCTGAATGGCAAGAGTGAGCGACGGTTGGGCAATGCCCAAATGGTTGGCCGCTTTAGAAAAACTGCCGTTTTGACAGACCGCTAGGAAGTATTGAAGATCCGATCCTGAAGGTAGCATCGCGAGTGAGTCTGCAATAGGTTTTACCTATCGTAAAGGGTGATTTATTGGAATGGTTCCAATAGAAAAATTTTGCTGAAGTGGACCTCCAATCAGGAGGCGATATGCGCGAAAAAATTCAAAGGCGAAATTTTCTAAAAACTATGGCGGGAGCAGGTTTGACTCTTTCTGCGGTCAAAGCTGTTGCAGCAGATATGTGTCAAATCACGGCCGAACAAACTTCGGGTCCTTTTTACCCTGGGGAAAGCTCTTTTGAGGTCACCAATGACTTGACCCGAGTTCCCGGCCGAGCGAAGCCCGCGTCGGGAGAAGTGGTTATCTTACTCGGGACGGTGGTGGATACGCTTTGTCGCCCCGTGGTCGACGCCAATGTGGAGATTTGGCAAGCTTGTGCTTCGGGTCGTTACAACAATCCTCGCGATCCAAATCCAGCTCCTTTGGATCCTGACTTTCGCTACTGGGGCGAGGCTTACACCGATGCCTCCGGTGCCTTCGAATTCAAGACCATCAAACCCGGAGCCTACCCGGCTGATGTGGACTGGGATCGGCCGCCCCACATTCACGTTCGTATTAGCCGCCGTGGCTATCGCGAAATTATCACCCAGCTCTATTTCAAGGGGGATCCCTTGAATGACCTCGATAAGATTTTGATAGCCACTCCCGCCGCCCAGCGCGATGCACTCGTTGTGGATTTTCAGCCTTCGCGGGAGCAGTCGGGCGTGTTGGTGGGTCAGTGCCAGCTGACGATTCAGAAAGTTTAGAGGAGGCTTGGAAAAAGGAAAAAAAGGAGTCCGCCCCTTTTCCGCGAATACGTTCGCGGAAAAGGGGCGGACTCCTTTTTGGGCGCTTAAATTTACTTACATTGGGGCCATGTGACCGGCCGCGCATGGAATCTTACATTGCATTAATTACCTATTTTCGATGGGTTATAAAATTTCTGTCAGCAGGTTCCAATGTGGAACCAAAAAAATTGCAAAGTTTTCACAACGTGATTTAATCATCCTCCGTAACGAGGCCGCTCAAGGCCTCAAGGAATGGAGGGGACATGATGACACGGAAGATCGGCCAGTGGGTGGCAGTACTCGGCCTGATGAGTCTCGCGGGTGGGGCTCAAGCTGAAGGTAAAAAATACCTAGTGAAGTTTAAGTCAGCTCAAACTTTCCGAGCCGTAGCTCAGAAGGTCAATGCCCGTCCGGCCCTTGCGGCCCGTCCAGGCACTTTGGGTAAGATGCAGCTCTTCAGTACGAATGCGACAGTGAACGAAGCCCTCGAGCACGTGCAGCTTTTGATCGTAGAGTCGAGTGATGCAAAAGCCATCGAATCTCTGCGCCAGCATCCAGCCGTTGCGTTGGTCGAAGAAGAAATCATGCATCCAGCTCCTCAGCCTGTCGCCACTCGTGGTGGTGCCCTTCCGATGGCCACAAAGAAGAAAATTAAAATGGATCTTCCTTGGGGAATCATCAGTGTGAAGGCGCCCGAAGCATGGGCGGTCACGCAAGGTGAAGGTGCGCGCGTCATGGTGCTCGACACTGGTGTGGATTCCGCTCACCCGGCGTTGATGAACCAAATCGAAAAGGTGAAGAACTTCACCGGCTCTCCCGCAGACGTCACCGATGAAATCGGTCACGGTAGTCATGTGGCTGGCACCATCTTGGCTGATGGTGGAGCGGACGGCCTAAAGGGCGTCGCTCCTAAAGCGAAGCTTTTGATGGGCAAAGTTTGCTCGACTACTGGTTGTCCTTCGACGGCCATTGCGGCCGGTATCAACTGGGCCGTGGCAGAGCGCGTGGATGTCGTCAATATGTCACTTGGTGGCGTCTTTATTTCATCAGCGGAACGCCAAGCGATTTCGGCCGCTGAAGCTGCGGGTGTTTTCATCGCAGCGGCGAGTGGAAATGATGGTCAGCCTCGAGTTTCGTTCCCAGCAGCTGTTGACACACTGACGGCCGTGGGCGCGATTAATGATCAAAGCGTGAAAGCCGATTTTAGCAACTGGGGTCCTGAGCTTGACGTCGTCGCCCCCGGGGTTGAAGTGATCTCGTCGGTTCCCATCGGTACGGGTCGTGGCGCACGTGTTGAGGTTGATACGGGCAAGGGTCTGGACGAAGTTCGCTCGATGCCTTTTGTGGGCTCTCCTCTCAGTAATTTGGCTGGTGCGCTTGTCTTTGCTGGACTTGGCAAACCTGGCGATGTGGCCGGGGTCGACTTACAGGGTAAGATTGCTCTTATTTCTCGCGGTGAGATCTCCTTCCAGGACAAAGTGAATAACGTACTGGCGAAAGGTGCTGTTGGCGCCGTGATCTACAACAATGCTCCTGGGCTGATTCAGGGAACTTTGTCGCAAGATGGATCTGAGGCGGCGATTCCGGCTGTTATGATCGAGCAAGGTTTGGGTGAATCCGTGAAAGCCCTTTTGGCATCTGGTCAAGCGGCTGAAGTGAACTTGGCCATTATCGCCACTGATTTTGCTTCTCTGCAGGGGACGTCAATGGCTTCGCCTCATGTTGCGGGAGTCGCGGCACTGATTCGATCCGCCAATCGTCAGCTGACTCCGGCTCAGGTCCGTGACTTGTTAAAGTCGACCGCCACACCTCTTGGCCCCAACCCGGGCAATGAGTATGGTTCGGGCTTGGTGAATGCGGACGCCGCTGTGCAAGGTGCTCAAGCTTTGTGGAGACCGGTCCTAAGCCGCGCGAACTAAATTCTAAGATTTGATCTTTTTGAAAAGAGGGCCTAACCAAGCCCTCTTTTTTTTTATAGTCTTAAGGTCATGCAGATTCGCATCCTGACCTACAACATGCACAAGGGATTCTGCTTTTATTCCCGTCAATATGTACTGCGCGAATTGCGTGAAGCCATCCGCCAAGTGAACGCCGATATCGTTTTTCTTCAAGAAGTCATGGGAGTTCATCCCGAAGAAATCAAGGGAAACCATATTGATTCACAATTCGAGTATTTGGCCGATTCGATTTGGCCTCACTTCGCCTACGGGAAAAATGCCGTCTATTCCTCCGGTCACCATGGCAATAGTATTCTTAGCAAATATCCGATTGTGGAATACGAGAACATCAATGTCTCAACCAATCCGTTTGAGCGACGTGGCCTCTTGCATGCGCAAGTGAAGTTGGAGGGCAACGAAAAAAATCTACATTTAGTGTGTTTGCATTTGGATTTACTTAAGCGTGGTCGCGATCGACAACTGACTTCTCTTATCGAGCGCATTCAGCAAACCGTGCCGACTGAAAGTCCATTGATCGTGGCGGGGGATTTTAATGATTGGCAAAAAAAGCTTAGTGATCCGTTGTTTGAGTCGGCGGGCCTGAGGGAGTGTGGGATTGAGCTACGAGGCGAGCATCCCAAGACATTTCCTTCATGGAGACCGTTTCTATCGTTAGATCGAGTTTACGTGCGACAACTAAAGCCTCATCACCATGAAGTTCTCGCAGGGCTACCGTGGAGCAAGATGAGTGATCATGCAGCGGTTGTAGTTGACCTTGAGATTGGTTCCTGAGTGATACGAGCTCTCGCAAATTGAGATAGTGCGCGATTGCCAAAACCGTTCCCGCCAAGACCATGAGCGGAACTTCCCCACGAGCGGATTCATGTCCCAACATGGTTCCGAGTGAAACAAGAATCACTCCGAGTAAACCAAGAAAGATCACCATGGATCTTTTGTGCTGACGATACCCCCTCCACAAAGCGACGGCCGCGACAGGGACGGCGATCAACATGATAGCCACGTGAAACCAGCCGTGCGGAAGCGTGGCCCCGACGATAGGCAAAGTGATGGTCAGCATGGGTGTGGCCAAGCAGTGCACTATGCATAATATAGAAGTTGAAATTCCTAAGCGGTCCCAAAATCGGTTCATCGTACCTGGGTATCCGGGATTCATCGTCTGGCGTCAACAGATCGCGAAAAAATTTTCTTGTGAATGAAGTGAATTTACTGATACAACCAAAGTATTCCTATGAAAGGAGGTAGCAAATGAGCATGTACAATATTAAAACGGGTAAATCAGTGGATTGTGGCCTTTGCACCTCCGCCGTATTCCCAGCTGTGCGCTAGCACACACACTAGAATCCCTAAAAATTAAATAAGTTCGATTTTTAGTTCTGATTTTTTATTTTTCCGTCGTTCGTGGTGAATGGCGGACATTACGGGCCAAAAGCCCAAAAGGAGAATTGTTATGGCGAAAACCATAATGGCTGCAGAGCCTAATTTACTGCACGAGCTGGAAGCTGCCCATGAGGCCGTTCCCCAGATCGTAGAAGCTTGGAACCATGAGGAGGAGATCTTTGCTCGAGGTCAGGTCGAACAGACTGAGAACCCCCGCGAGCGAGTTCAGAATCTGATTCCGGGTCTTGATTTCAAGAGGCTGGTTCTATGATCCGCGGTCTTAGGATCAGCTGCTTTTTAGAACGGATGGCAAAGACGCAGGCCAAGTGCCAGACACCGCGTGCGTCGTTGCGATCCGTTTTTTTATTTGATCTCTTTGTGAACCGTGTGACGGCGCAGAGAGGGATTGTACTTCTTCTTTTCCAGGCGCTCAGGATGCGTTTGGAAATTTTTCTTAGTGGTGTAGCGAGAGGGGGGTTTGCCCTCTTTACGAGCCTCTGTGCACTCGAGCGTAATAATACGAACTTTGCCCTTCTTCTTAGCCATGGCGTCCTCCGGAATCGCTCTGTATATCGAACCCGGGCCAATAGCACAAGTGCTAAGGGTCGCGATGCGTGAGATACTGGGGAACGGGGACCCGCAGGTGGGGGTGCCACTTGATTCGGGAGGCCCAGGCCCAGAGCCTTGAAATCATATAGGATTTTCGGGCGATCTGCAGGGCGGTGAACTTGTCTGCCAGTTGGGCCATTAAAAGAAGGCGGTCTCGCTCGGCAAGGGGAGGCCTGCGGCGTGGTTCGGGAGCTTTCATCTGGGATTTTCCTGAGCTCATTAGGACCCCTTTAATTGTCGATCTATCCGAGTTTCAAATTCTTCCAGGCTGGTGTCACCCTCCCAAGCGTCCAAAATTTTGAGGTCAGGCCCCAAAATTAAAGTCGTTGGGACGGCTCCAGTCCATTCGGGATAAATTTCTGAGACAAATTTTAAGGTCTGCGAGCCCTTGAAGAAAACGGGGAAGTCCAAACCAAGCTCTTGCAAGAATCGCCGGGCTTCTTCGAAATCTTCCGGGTCGTCGATGGAAATCAAAACTATTCGTAAGCCCTGGTCGGAGTACTTCTCGGCCAATGTCTTAAAGTACGGCATTTCCACTTTGCAGGGTTCGCACCAGCTGGCCCAGAAATTCAGCAAAACAAGGGGGCTTTTGAGATCACGAACGGCCTGCAGGATCTGAGCGGGTGTGTGTTGTTCACTTTCTTTTTGACTGACTTCTTGTGGATTCATCCACTGCCAAACCGCAACGCCGGACCCCAGTACCAGAAGAGCGAGTATGGTTAAGAAAATCTTCGAATTTTTCACCATTTACATTGTCACCCTGCGGGCTTGGTTGGGTCAATTCCTTGGTCTTAGGACCAGACCTCGACCAAAGCCTCAAGTTGTCGAATTAAGTAATCTGAATCACATAGGTATCCGAAAAGTTTATTATGAAGTTTCGACTTCGCATGCCTATCGCCTTTAAATTGATCGGACTCACCATCTTATTACTGGCGGGTTCTACCGCACTGCTAACCGTGCAGAGCGCCAATCGATTTGAAACCATTTCCATTGATCGCGAAGAGCAATCCAATCGGGATCAATCCCGCGCTCGCGCGACTGAGATTGAAGGTCTACTGATTTCTTACATCGAAAAAGCCAAAGTGGTGGCGTCGCTCTTATTAAAAACTTCGGGATCATCAGAAGAGCGCGAAAAGGCGTTGGATCTGACCTTTCGCCGCGATCCGGACTTAGTTGTGGTGGAAGTGATCTCGCGAACGCCCCGGTCGGAGCCTTTGCGCGTGGTCAACGAGGAGTTTTTAAAGCCCTACAAATTAGACGACAGTTTTATCGATGTGCTTCGGGCCACCCAGGAAAAACGTCAGAGCATTCGACGCGAGGCCCTGTTTGCTGGAAAAGAAGGGTATATCGAAATTCGCAACTCCACGGTGGAAGGTGGAGCTCCTCTTCTCACTTTGGGTTTTCCTTTGGCTAAGGATGAATTTGGCGCGGTGACCGACATCGTGTTGGCCGAAGTCCGCTTGGATCGATTGCAGAAATCGTTTGGTGCGGTCAGTGAGCGCACTCTTTTCCTTGTTGATACGGAGGGCGTGCTTCTAGCTCATCCAGACGAGAAGCGCCTAATGCGCGGGGAAAATGTAAAAGAGGTTCCCATCGTTAAGACGGCGCTGTCTTCTGAATTTAAACAAGGGCAACTTCGCTATGTCGATGCGAGCTCCAAGGAGAGCTTCACTGGTGCCTACACTAAAACCGCGTTGGGTGTAACGACGATCGCGACGGTTCCGGATGCGGTGATTCTTGAGGCCGCCCACGCCGTGAAGCGGGAAGCGATTTACATCGCTGGCCGGATTCTTTCGGGCGCTTTGTTCGTTATCTTTTTGTTCTCGATCACGCTGACGGCTCCCATTGAAAAATTGGCCGCCATGACCTCCAAGGTTGCGGCGGGGGATTTCACTGTGAAGGCTGATTTTCATTCAGGCGATGAAGTGGCGGAGCTTGGTTTGGCATTCAATCACATGATTGAGGGTCTGCAAGAGCGCGACAAGGTGAAAAGCATGTTCTCAAAGTTTCATGGCTCGAGTGTAGCTGAGGACTTGATGAAAGGGGACCTAGCCTTAGGTGGTTCGAAGAAGATGGTGACTGTGTTCTTCTCAGATATTCGGGGATTCACCAAGTTTTCCGAGGGCCACACGCCTGAGCAAGTGGTTGAAATGTTGAATGAGTACTTTCAGATCATGGTGCGCATTATCAACATGAATGGTGGCATCGTGGATAAATTTATTGGTGACGCAATCATGGCTGTGTGGGGTGCGCCCAACGGGACGGAGCGAGATGCGCAAAACGCGGTGCGGGCTTGTGTAGAAATGCGATTGGCCCTTGAAAAACTCAATGAGACCAGGTCAGGTCGAGGCCAAGTGCCGATCATGATTGGTATGGGTCTTCACAAAGGTGAAGCAATCTCGGGCACCATTGGCTCTGATGAACGCATGGAATACACAGTGATTGGCGACACCGTCAATCAAGCGTCGCGAATCGAAGCGGCGACCAAGGCCTTTGGTACCGACCTACTTTTGAGTGACGAATTGGCGGGCGCGGTCGGCGAGGAATTCATTTTAGAAGAAGCGGGCAGCGTCGAGGTCAAAGGAAAAAGCGAGCCCCTTCGCCTGTTCAAAGTTCAAGGCTATTATAATCCCGAGCGCCAAGCCGTGATTGTTCGCACGCCTTACTCAGAGTTTGAAGCCGGTGACGCGGATAAAGTGAAAATCGCCTAAGTAGACTAAGCTCCGTCGCCTTTAAGGGCGAGAGGTTGCGCTAGCGCCTACCGTCTGTTCCTCCAATATCGCCGAGGCAAAATCGGCGGCCAGCTCCCGCGATAGAGGTCCACCATATTCTTCGGTTTCATTGTCGATTTCATGTCGGGCCATGGGGAATTGAACCGCAAAGACGGGAGCCCCTTTTCGCTTCTGCCAATCAATCCATCTCATAACGGCAGGACTGTTGGCGTAGACATCCTCTTTGTCGCCGGCCACAAGAACCAGGGTGGGTAGGGCTGTTGGGAGCTTTTGATATTGGCTTAAAATGGATTCGATCTTGAGCGGGATCGAAAAGGTTAAAGTCGAGCCTGGTGATTTGGGTTTGATTTCACCTTTGTGAGGTGGATTCTTCGCGTGCGTTAGCGTGTCCTGAGTGACCTCACCAAGGGGGTAGCGCCAGCTCCAGCGCCCTACGATGTTGCGAACGGAAACGCCTGGGGCAAACAAGATCAATCCAGAGGGGCTTCGCCCTAGTTGCGCGAACCAATTGGATTGAGCCATGCGAACGGCCAACAATCCGCCGGTCGACCATCCCGAAACGATCAAGGGACGACTCTTATCCTCGCGCGTGGCTTTTTCTACCATCTGGGCGAGTCGAGCTAAACCTCGCAGACCGAAAAGGCCCAACGAATCTCCGCGGGTTTCACCGTGCGAAGGATAATCAAATGAGATTACCCGAAAGCCTTTTTGGTTCCAGGCCTCAAACAGGGGGCCGTGATTGTCCAGGCGGTCGGAAAATCCGGGAAGATATAAGATGTCGCCTTTGATTGGTCCGTCTGGAGATTGAACGCCGACCCGAAGCTGAAATTCATAGATCCAGGTCGAGGATTGGGTGACGTTGAGAGTGAATGTTTGGAGAGTTCCCGCAAACGAGCTCGAAGCGAAAAGTCCCAAAGTGCCGAGGGTAAGAGTCAAGGTGATGGCTTGAGCCAGCCCTGTGGCCCGCTTCTTATAAGAGGCGATTTTGTTTTTCATAGGAGCGGACTACGTGATGGGGCGGCGGGCGGTCAAAGGATCTGAAGGTTTTGGAAGAATATTCCTGGGATTGGGTGACCGGAGCAGCGTCCCAGGCTCATGTTCCCGTTTTGCCTCCCACGCTCAAGCCGAATCCAAGCGAACCTGAATTTCTAGGCGCCGTAAAAACTGGGACAGTGAATGTTTGCGAGGGGTATAGGGCAAGAAACCCAAGGCTTCCTGTCGATTTTTCTGAATGTATCTACACAATTTATCGAGACTTCGTTTTCCCCAGGAGACTAAGCGAGTAAAGGGGCGAGCCGACCAAAGCAGCTTGGGTGCTAATCGGAGTTGTCGCTTGAGTCGAGAATAATAGCGACCCATTTCGGCAGAAAAGAGTCGTAGAAATCTCGTGTGGGACTCTTTCGACCGTGTGAACCAGAGCAGATGAATATGATTGTGGTTGATGGCTAAGTCTTTTATTTTTACGCCATAACGGCGGGAAACCTTTTCCAATATCGCCCGGACAGGTCGTTCGTGTTTAGTGAATCGCAGGCCACCGGAGATATCGGCCTTGAACACACCATGCACGAGTTTATTTTTATCGAACGGGCGCGGGAGCTTGCGATAATTAAGAGCGCCTCCGTAGGTGTGCTGTTGGGTGATCCACCATTTCTTGGTGTTTTTTCTTGGGTCTTTCAGAAGTTTGAGCTGCTTGGAGCGCGCCATCTGTGGCGGGTTATATCGACCTGACTTTTCTGCGTCAACAACATACCGCTACCTTTTTCGCACACCAAACTTCAATAGTTTAGTGCAACAAAATCTCTCCGTTCTCGTTAATAAAAAAACCCGTTTCCCTGATCATGGACTTCTTAAATATCTCCGCTTCTCTGCGA
>JBFWON010000123.1:0-10827 GCA_050250515.1 Bdellovibrionales bacterium
GAGCAAAACCAGTCGGGAACATGCTATTTGGACCGAGCCTCACGGTGTCACTTTTGTCTCGGGCGGTAAGTACACGACCTACCGTAAGATGGCCGAAGATGTAGTTCACGAAGTTCTCAAATCCTTAACTCGATCTGAACGGGCCCGTTTCGCCCAATCCCGCTCGAAGGAACCATTGAATCCGCGGGTGACTCCGGGACTTTTGCGCGAGGCTCAGTTGCAAAGTCAAAACTGGGCGGCGGAGCTTCGTTGGTCTCCGCGAGTGATGCAGAGCTTAGCAGAACGTCATGGGATGGAGGGATTTGATATTGCGGCTTCGGCCATTGCAAAAGGCCTCTCATTTTCGACTCAAGACGAAGCGATGTGGGGAGCTGAGGCCTTGCACGCCGTAGAAAAGACAATGTGTCTTCATTTGAGGGACTTTTACATCCGGCGCTCGCCCCTGGTCCTTTCGCGAAGGGATCATGGAAAAAATTTGGTCGGAGCGGTGGCGGACGTTATGTCCGAGGCGTTGGGCTGGTCGTCCGCGCAGCGTGAAGAGGAAATTAATGCCCTGCAAAATCAATTGAACTTCGATTTGGCCGCAACCATCTCAAGTTGACCGGTCTTGGGGCGTCGCCTAGAGTGATGTAATCTTATGAATTTAATGAACAAACTCACTGAATACTTCTCCAATGACATAGCCATCGACCTCGGCACGGCGAACACTCTCGTTTTCGCCAAAGGTCGTGGGATTATCTTGGATGAACCCTCTGTTGTTGCGGTGCAAAAAAATGCTCGGGGCGGTCAGAACCGAGTGCTCGCCGTTGGAAAAGAAGCCAAAGAAATGCTGGGACGTACTCCCGGCAGTATCGTCGCGATCCGACCGATCAAAGACGGTGTAATCGCGGATTTCGAAGTCACGCAGTCAATGCTTCGCTATTTCATCGGAAAATCGACAGGCCAAAAGAAAAGCTTCATCCGTCCTCGAATTATCATTTGTGTACCCTACGGAATTACCCAGGTGGAAAAACGCGCAGTCAAAGAAAGCGCTCACTCTGCCGGGGCCCGCGAAGTTTATTTGATTGAGGAACCAATGGCTGCGGCGATTGGGGCCGGCCTTCCCATCACGGATCCCACTGGCAGTATGGTGGTCGACATGGGCGGTGGAACGACCGGTGTCGCCGTGATTTCACTTGGTGGAATTGTTTATTGCAAATCGATCAAAGTCGCTGGAGATAAATTTGACGAAGCGATTGTGAGTTATGTTCGTCGCCAGTTCAATTTGTTGATTGGTGAGCGATCGGCCGAGCAGATCAAAATTCAAATTGGTAATGCTTATCCATTTGAAGAAGAAAAAAGCATGGAGATCAAGGGACGCGACTTAGTCGCCGGCGCTCCCAAGACGATCGAAATCACCAGTTCGCAAGTCAATGACGCCTTGATGGATCCACTCAGTGAAGTCGTCGATGCGGTTCGAACAGCGCTGGAAAAAACCCCTCCTGAACTTGCCTCTGACATTGTCGACAACGGCATTGTGCTGACTGGTGGCGGAGCCCTTTTGTCCAACTTGGACGTGCTTTTGCGTGAGCGAACGGGATTGCCCGTAACCATTGCTGAAGATCCTTTGTCCTGCGTGGTGCTCGGATCCGGTAAAGTTCTTGAGGACGTCGACCTCCTTAAACAGCTGACGGTGGACTAAAGAATATGGTGGCTTCGGTCATCGAGACGGTGGCGAAGTACTTCTATTTTCTCAGCCAGGATGAAAATGTCACCCATGCGATTAGCTTTCGCGTATTCGAAGATCTTCGTCGCCACGATTGGCTCGAGCCTGGCCAAAAAAATCATTGGATTGAGGTTTTACATAAGTGGAAGGGTCGCCTCCCGCGTTTTCATGCGCGTCCGTGGAGAGATCAACCAAGAGAGCCGGCCTTTCAAACACCGCGCGATTTTGATTCTCTCGCCTGGAGAAAATTCCTGCAGTCGGGGGATCCGGGTGAGGTCGAGGCCGTCTTGCTCTCGCGCATTCTACTCTTTTCGGATGATGAAATAGCCGCCGGATTAGGGGTCTCTATCGGCACAGTTCGCTACCGTGTGGGTCGCGGGCTTCGCCATCTCGGAGGCTACCTTGAGACTTGAGATGGTCCATCGTCGGAAGTCGCTCACGAAGTTTATGTGTCGTGAATTGCTCTATGAGTATGTTCACCATCGCCTCACGGTTGAGCGAGCGAACGATGTCGAAGCCTATTTGGCAGAATGCCGAGAGAGCCAAAGAGAGCTTGAAAATCTGAACAAGGCCCTTCGATATTCGGAAAAGGCGCGGGACATTCGAATTTCTGAAGAAATGCTGGAGTCCTTGCGCAACTTTGAACCGATCTGGAAAAAGAAATTACGTCAGTGGACACTTTGGGGATCGGAGCGCGGCTGGCGAGCTCTCCCCTACTTTTTTCTAGTGGCGGTGGTGTCTCTTGGACTTTTCATCACCAAACCGTGGAATGAAGGCACAACCGTTGACACGCTTTTGGCCGAACAGATTCGCAAAGAGCCCGATATGATTCCGCGACCGGCTCCACCGGCGCCGGCCCCTGAACCACCCCTGCCGACCCCGACGCCCTTGCTCGTCTCAAACAATGAGCCACCGGCGGCAGCCGAACAGCCACAAACGTCGCCTCCCAGCGCTCCTCCTTTGGTCTTGAAGCCGGTGGAGACAAAACCGACTCCCGCACCGATTCCCACTCCCGCTGCATTGCCTAACGCCTCTTTAAGTGAAGAGGGCGAAGGCGAACGGATGGGCAAAGGTTGGTTAACTCGCGGAGAGATGACAGTCTCTGACTTTCACAATTCCTGGCCGGCCATTCGCGACAAGATCCAAGCGCTCGGCGGAAAGATCGCCGGAAGTGTAGAGCTCGGCTGGCTTCGCAGTCCTCATGAAGCCTATTTTCATTTCTCTCTACCAGAGTCTAATAGGCAGGAATTGGAAATTTTCTTGAAGACCTTTAGTCCAGTCCGGTTCTCCACCGACCGTCATCCGCGGGTGATGCCAGATGGACAAATTCGCATTATTCTGACGGTGAAGGATGGCATGAACAGCGATGAAAGTCCGCCAGAGGCCCCGTAAATCCCTGCGCACATTATTAATTCTATGGCTATTGATCTTTTCAGTCGTGCCGTTGGCGTTTATTACGGGCTACTCATTGGTGAAATACGAAAAGGGTATCGATCAAGAGCTTTCGACCCGCCTGCTTGGAAACGCCCGCGAAATTAGCGCCATCTTGGATCAGTTTCAGTCCAATCTTCTGGCTGAGGCCAACTACTTTCTGCAGGACCGGACCCTCAACTTCTCCTTGGTGACGAATAATTTTAGCCAAGCGCGGGAAGTCGCCCGTCGATGGTTCAAGGGAGCCGTCGCCCACCGAGTTTGGATTTTCAACCGTGACGCCCGACTGGAGGTCGCACTTTTCAAGGATGGCAAGGGAGAGGTTCAGCGGCGCGAAAATTTAGAAGGCGGGATGGTGGAGATCAACGAGCCCTTGCTGAAGGCACTTGAGGGCAAAGACGAGATTTTATTGCTCGACCTGGTTCGTGACTCGACGGAGGATAAAAAGGTCGGCACTGGACGAATGGAACTTTCTGTTTTCACCAAAGTGAAGAATTCGACCGGCAAAGTGATAGGATATGTCGAATCGGCACTGAACATTGACGAGAGCGTCTTACAGAATATTCGAAATCGCTTGGGAGCCGAGATCTTTTTCTTCCAAAAAGATCGGCCCGTCATTGTAGCCACCCATGAGGACATTCGACTGTACAATCCAGACACCTTTGCCAGTCATCTGCGTGAAGACGGATTTTTCGAACTTGGCATTCGCGGAGCTCCTTACATGCTGATGCTCAGAGAACTCAAATGGGGTGAGTCGAGTTTTGTCATGGGTCTTGGGGTATCAAAGAGCGCAGCCAAGGCCGTACTAAAAAATGTGAACGTGGCTTTTATCACCGTGGTTGGAACGATCATCGTGTTACTGATCATTTTGAGTTTTATTGCGTCTCGGCTTCTGCTTACGCCCATTTATGATGTGCTGTCGGCCATCGAGCAGGCCGATTTTGACAAGCGACTTTTGCAAGTCCCCACCCGAAGCGATACCGAACTTGGTCTGTTAGCAGAGGCCTTCAACGATCTTTCGAAGCGAACCTTTGATTCCCAAAAGGCACTGAAGGATAAAATCCAGGAGCTGGAAAGCGCCAACAATGAAATTCGGGACACCCAAGCCAAGCTCGTACACACGGCGAAAATGGCAAGTCTTGGTCAACTGGTGGCGGGTGTCGCGCATGAACTGAACAATCCCATTGGATTTATCTTTTCGAACATGACCCACCTGCGCGACTATTCGCAAAAACTGGTCGATATGGTCAAGGTGGCCGACAAGGGCCCTGAAGCTTTGAAGGCCGCCAAAGAGGAAGCCGACTTTGATTTTATCGTCAAAGATTTACCTAAACTCATTGCTTCCTGTGAGGACGGAGCCCGCAGGACTCGTGATATTGTCTTGGGTCTTAGAAATTTTTCGAGATTGGATGAGGCCCAGATCAAAGAAGTGGATGTACATGAGGGCATCGAAAATACGCTTCGCTTACTGACGGGTGAAATCAAAAACAGAATTGAGATCGTTCGCGATTTTGCCCATTTACCGATGGTTCGATGTTATCCGAGTCAGCTCAACCAAGTGTTTATGAATGTGTTGTCAAACGCGGCTCAAGCTATCGACGGCGAAGGCAAAATATTTATTTCCACGCGAGTTCTTGCAGAAGACCGTGTCGAAGTGGACATCCGAGATACAGGCAAGGGAATGTCCAAAGCCACTCTTGAAAAAATATTTGATCCTTTCTTCACCACGAAAACCATGGGATCCGGGACCGGCCTGGGTTTGAGCATCTCATATGGAGTCATTCAAAAACACGGGGGCGAAATTCTAGTTTCCTCCGAATTGGGCAAAGGCACCGAGTTTCGAATTGTATTGCCCACTCAAGGGCCCCCTGCAGTTTAGTCGTCCCAAATGGAGACGAGGCCTGGAAGAGGGCCGCTTTCCCCAATATTATGAGAGACGATGAAGGGGTCTAAGAGCGGTATTCTTCTTTATGGCGTCCTAATGGCGCTGATTGGTGGAGCCTTTAACAATTGCGCCGGTGAGTACCCGAAAGGGGACGCGACGACTGCGCCTGCTAGCCAGGCGAACGAGGCCTTGCCAGAAACAGGTCCCAAGTTAATTCAAAAAACTATCGTGCCAGTCACAGCCACAGGAGTCGTTTTCAACATTCCGGCAACGGAGGAGGGTTCCACCCTGGTCGTGGCGCTGGCCGTTGGATCGGGTACGAACAACACGATCACATCCCTCTCGGACTCCGCCAACACGGTGTATGTTTCGGCAGGTGCGCGCGCTAACTACCTCGGAGGAGCCACAGAAATTTGGTACGCCAAAAGAGTACCCGCGGGAGTGACCAGCCTTACTGTCACCACGGCCGGATCTTCCTTTACGGCGCATGTCTACGAAATTTCGGGAACATCGGAACAGCCGCTGATGAGCGTGGCCTCGACCAGTTTTTCGGTGCCTGGTGTGACCCATTCGGGCCCGCAGGTGAACCGCGCAAATGGTAAAGCTGTAGGCCTTCAGATCGCGGTCGTTGATTCGGCGATCAGCGCGGTGTCGTCGCCGTTTGTGGTTTCGGTCGATCCTAATGGAAACGCTAGCGCCTGGCTGGCGGACGGGACGGCAGGAGTTCTATCCCCGACTTGGACTCTCACCGCGTTTTCGGCCTTTTGCGCCAGCTCCATAATCATGCAGTAAGTGCTGACACGCCGCCGATATCCGGACCGTCGAACATCGTCGAACACAGATTTTTAAGAAATTGGCGCACGTGGCCTTTGTCATACAGGGCCGGTTTTGCTAAGTTCCCGCCGTAATCAAAACCTCTCAACTAGGAGCATAAAAATGCGCCACGTTCTCGTTCTCACTATGGCGTTGACCATGGGACTTGCGGCCAACGCTGAAACTCGCAAAAAGAGCAGCAAGTCGAAATCGACTGTGAAACAACAAACCATCGTGAAAGAGACTCAACAGCGTCCTTTCCGCATCGTGCCCTCTCTTGGCATGGCTTACATGGATTTGATGGCATTGAATGATGGTCGTCCCGATCAAGGTGTGATCGCCAGCGCCGCAATCGAGATTCCCAAGGGTGACTATGCTTTCCAAGCAGGTCTTGGATATTTGCAAGCAGGCACTCGGTTTTCCGAAGACAATGTAAAGTACACTCTCATGTTCGACTATCTTATGGTGAACGCGGCGGCCAAGTCTTACTTCGGTAACCGACGTGGTTTTTTAGTGGGCGGAATCTCTCCGATGTTGAACCTGCACTCAACCTATGAAGCTAAGTCGAACGGCAGAACTGTGCGTGGTCACGTCAACAACATTCGCGACATGGATATTGTGGCGAAAGCCGGTCTCGGTTTCGAAATTCCCACAAAAAATTCCAATGTCCGCTACGGCGGCGAAGCCACTTACAACCGCGGCTTGCTCGACGCCCGCACCGCCCAAGGCGCCTTCTTTAACGAAGGTTTCCTCTTCACCGGCTTCCTCTCCCTCTAAAAGGTTCGGACTACTTTTTGGGCCGTCGGCGCGTCAACATGACCCCCGACCTGAAGCATCAGTCCTAACTAACGAATAAAAACGGCGGCCGCACGGTCGCCGTTTTTATTTGTCCCACGATTAGGCCACTAGTCGCGGTCTTTGGTAAGATTTTGTAAGAGGCGAAAGAAAACAAAAAGCTGATTTTTGTGCGGCCCGCCAGTGTTAATATTGAACAATGAATAGGTGGGAGTCATTCCGGGCGGCATTGGGTGTGTTTACTCGAACACAACGTTATTTAAGAATGTCGCGTCCGCACGAGTCCGATCTGCAGAAACAAATGGTCGATTGGGCCCGCGAAACTCTAAATTCCATGGGCATTCGCATTCAAATTTTAGGCGAGCCCGTAGCCGACGGTCCCTTGATCTTAGTGGGTAACCACATCAGTTACTTAGACATCCCACTCCTCATGTATTCGTCGCCGAATGTGGCCTTCCTGTCCAAGAGTGAGGTGGAAAAATGGCCGGTGATTGGCTCGGGTGCGCGCACCATGGGAACCGTTTTCGTCAAGCGCGGCAATAGCAAAAATCGCTCATCAGCTAAAGCGCAAATTGCCGAGCAGTTGCAAAGGCGCCGGTGCAAAATCGCACTGTTTCCCTCGGGTACAACGTCGATGAACGAAGGCAAACCTTGGCGTCATGGGGCCTTTGAAATCGCGGCACAGCTTCAGATTCCGATCCAGCCTTTCCGCATTCACTATTCACCCTTACGGCCAGCGGCCTATATTGGTCGTGATTTTTTTCCTGTTCATCTCTATGGTCTGGCGCGCACCGGTGGCATCGATGCCACCATCGAGTTTCACGAACCTTACTTAGTCGGTGATGTGGCGAAAACTTGCCAGCGCTCCTACGACTGGAGCCAGAGCCTGAATAAAAAACCCGGCTTTGTGGGCCGGGCTTCTCAAGACCTAAGTTCTCAGCAAAATTTTACTGACGAACGCAAGTGACTTCGCCATCTAGCGGATAGTCACCCGAAGCGGACTTCAAAGTTCCAGTGGTCACGCTGTGCAGGTCGCTGCCAGCGAGAGACAGGTCCAAAACCATGTCGAGGTCACCGAAGTAAGAACCCTGGTTGTAGTACTTGCCGACGATGTTTCCTTTGAGCGAAGCCCCTTCGCACCAAGCGCGGAAAGTGGACTCTTTCAAAGTTTCATCATCGGGAAGGTTGTAAACTACGTTGTCAGCCGGAATTTCCGAACCGTTGTAGTTGTAAACAGTGACGCCGGCTTTCTCAGCTTGCGAGATGCTGATGATTTCAGAAGAACCATTCTGATAAGTGCAAGTGAAGTTGCCAGTCAGATCTGGGCAGGCCCAAGCTTGCAGTGAAAAAGCAGCGATTAATACGAGAGCTTTACGCATTTAATTCCCCCTTTGGAATTAGTGTTAGTGTCGAAAAAGGCTATCGCATTGGGGGGAAAATCCACCTTAAATTGTCTGACAACTTGGCTCGCTGCATATGGAAAGACTTTAAACGCCTCAAAATGAGAATGCGGCCTGAAATGCGCCTTGTTCGGTTTCATTCGGTCTAATTTGGCCTATGGCTTGCTTAAGGGAGTGGGTAGAGGATTGTATGGCCGAAGCACCCTTTCAAATTAAGACCCTTCCACGAGCGAACGAAAAATCGCGTCGCAAGCCACCCAAAGCGGCCACGATTTGGGATTTGCCCGATTCTTCGGCATGGCTGGGCCGAGCTCTCATTGCCCTGAGCGTGATTGCGATGGCGGCAGCTGGCATTGGTATTTGGAAGAGTTCAAAAAAGGTCGAATCCCCGCGGGCGCCTGCACGAGTTGTGATGGACCCAACATCCGCTGCTGTAGCGAAATACAAAACCGACGC
Organism: Bdellovibrionales bacterium; assembly: GCA_050250515.1. GTDB lineage: Bacteria > Bdellovibrionota > Bdellovibrionia > Bdellovibrionales > UBA1609 > JALHOQ01. Next base: position 8,486 of record JBFWON010000123.1, read on the forward strand.
CATGATTCGTGAGCAAATGCTTGTGCGAAAAATGCAATTGGAGAATCAGGCCTTGCGGATCAACAACCCGGCCGGCGAGTCTGGTTATGAACTTGTTCCCACTGGCGATTTTGGAGTTCAACTTGAGCAAGAGTCCACCATGGAACGCATATATGAAGACTTGAACGGAACGGCTCGGACCTATTCTGATGTTTCGCCTGCCGAAAGGATTAACTCACTTCTCGCCAATCGGAAGTGGTTGAACGAAATGGAAAAGGCCGAACGAGTGACCTTTGTTCGAAACTTTATACGTGATGCCTTTGATAAAGGATATGAAGTTCAGTTAGACCAAAACCTGGTCGTCGTGGGCATTCGACGTATCACCAGCCCCAAGCAAGTCAATATAGATAAGGTCCTTGAGCGGCTCGCCAGTCAAGGCTACTAGTTCAATCTCAAAATGAGAATCCATGCAGAACTTCTGAGCACCGTCAGCAATGTGGACGCCCAGACTCACGCCAATCCATTTTCCGGTGGTGTCTGAATTGCTCTTCAATCATTTCGGGATTTGACGTTTGGGATCCTTTAAAGGGGGTCCTAAGCTATGTACCGTTACCTAATCGCGCTATCAGCGCTCACTTTGGTTGCCTGTGGCAAGGCGACTTTCGATGGCACCGCTAATGAGAAGTCCACCAATGAGTCGGCCGGTATTGTGGCTCAGCCAGCCGTACCTCCTCAGCCGGGTCAGGCTTGCATCTTGGATCCAGCAACGGGTCAACCGGTCGCGGTCCTGCCCGACGATGGCAATCAGTGCAGCCGTGACAGTGACTCGGATTCCACCTCTTCCGATGATTCCTCCAGCGATGACCAGGCTGTAGCCTCGTCCACTGCGGCCGTCGACGACGACAGCAGTAGTGACGATGATTCCTCTTCTGGCGGTAAAGGCGATTGTAAATGTGCAAAAGCGGCTGATGTGGGCGTTGCCCAATGCGTAGACGCCGATTGCACGGCGATCACTTGCGAAATGGTGGCTCCAGCTCCATAATTTTGCCATGAGCAACTTTGAGCTTCAGCTAGATTCAAAAAAGTTATCTGGACAAATGTTCGCCGCCCTCTTAGGCGGCGAACTGCTTTTGGTGTTGGCCGATATATTCATCAATCACAATAAATTGATTCCCATAGGTTCGGTTCAACGGTTGTTTAACGTAGCCCGCGAGGACTCGCTTGCCGCCTGCTTTTCTTGGATACAGTGTCTTGCTGTGGGCATGGTAATTTGGCTGATTTACCTGCGCGTGCGCAAGACGGGCTGGGCCGTTATCGCGGCTTTCTTCACTTACCTGGCTGTCGATGATGGCGCCAAAGTACACGAACGTATAGGAACGGCAGTTAAGACTGTCCTTCGTGGTGCCGCCGATGACGATGTGAAGTCGGACCCATCTCTTTTCCCTTCCTATACCTGGCAGATCGTCTTCGTTCCCCTTTTTGCGGGAATGGGATTTTACATTTTGCACTATATTTGGAGAGAGGCCCGAAGTGCGCGGATTCGCTGGCTGGTGTTTGCCGGCCTGGCCTGCTACGGCACCGCGGTCGGACTCGACTATATCGAAGGCCTGGACAAGGGCTATGACACGGTGGCGAGCATTATGTCTCTGAATCCGAAGGCGGTAAGTCATTTTGGACGCGTTATAGAGGAATTTTTGGAAATGTTTGGAACCACCTTCTTTCTTATCGGATTTGGCGAACAGTTTGCCGCGGTCTCGCCCCGAACAGTTGTGACATTTAAATAATTGCCCGCACCCTCTCTCCCACCCTAATATAGGGGCCGATCTTAGGAGGACATGTAGTATGAAAAAGCTATTTGTCGTGGCATTTGCTGCGGCTTCATTGGTTGTGGTGGGTTGTGGCCCCCGTCAATTTGTTAAGGGTCAATATGATGAAAACGTAGAAGACACCAATCTTCTGACCGACAAATGGTCCGAGTCCGATATGCAGACCGCGGTTCGTGACTTGGTTCAAAGTGCGGTTTCGCATCCGGCCATTTCATCGGCTAAGCGGCCACCCATTGTGATGGTGACGCGCTTACAAAATAAAACGAGCGAACACGTAGACACCCAAAGCATCACGGATATGTTCACTGTTGAGCTATCCAAGTCGGGGAAGGTTGCGTTTGTTGACAAGGCCGCGCGCGAAGACATTGCTGAAGAGTATGATTACCAGGGCTCGAGAATGGTTTCTCGCGAAACTCAAAAGGGAAAAGGCAGTCAGGTCGGCGCCGATTTCATTATGAATGGTCGATTGGACTCAATCGTTCAGGAAGCGGGTAAGGATAAGACGATCTATTACAAGCTGACCATGAATCTTACGAA
>JBFWON010000124.1:0-10739 GCA_050250515.1 Bdellovibrionales bacterium
GGAGGCCACCACCAGTATCTCGTTCGATAAGCTGCCGCCGGAGCAAAAAAATGTGGTGAAGGACTCCTTCAATTTGGCCCGCAATCTCTACGTTCAAGCGAAGTACGCCTTGTGCTTGGCTGAACTCGCCAAAGTCCATGACATTATTCCTGTTTTTGAAAATTCGAAGGAACTCGAGTCTTTCTGCAGTCAGGGTCTCGAACTCCTTAGAAAACAGGAGCAAATAGAGCGTGAAGCCCGGGAGAAGGCGATCACCGAGCAGCAAATCACAGACTATGTCGAAGCTTGCAAAGCCAAGCTGACACACGATTCAACTGTCGAAGAGACCAAGCAATGCCTTGTCTCGGCCCTTGAGCTTTCTCCTGAACATCCGCTGGTGACCGAAATGATTCACTCGGCGCAGATGCATGAAGAGGAGAAAAAGTTCCTCGCCAGCCAAAAAGAAGAAGAGGAAAAGAAGGCCCAGCAAGGTCGGGCCCATTACAGGCGGGCGCGTAAGCTCTACGAGAAAGGCAAATTGTCGGCCTCCATTCATGAATTCGAGCGCTACGTCGACACTCCTTACCCGAAGTCGGAGGGCGACAAGGCCGAGGCCAGACGACAAATCGCCTCCATTCGCTCTGAACTGAAGACCAAAGTGAATTTCTTGCTCGATAAGTGTAAGGACTTAGGCAGCAAAAACAAATATCGCGAGGCCTATACATCTTGCGATTTGGCCGTGCAGGAAGATCCAGGCAATGAGGAAGCAAAGACCAATCGCGAAAAGATGGTGAACGAGTTGCGCCGAGAAATGAAGACCATTTATGAGGACTCCGTCCTCGAAGAAAGTCTAGGCAATGTCGACAGTGCCAAAGAAAAATGGCGCAAAATCATGAACGAAGATCTGGAGTTTGAGGATTATTATAAGAAGGCCAAAAGTAAACTGCAAAAGTATGGACCCCTTTGATGAGTCAGATTGACGAGCGATCTTACAGCGGCAAACTCTTTCGTCCCAAGCCCGAGATATTTCTCGAGGAAGACGGATCGTTCGGCGTCATTGTGACGCCATGGGGCCCACGACATGCGGCCAAGCGGACCATTGACATTTTAAAAGACTACGTCCTTTCGGCCCGCCAGGACATGGAGGCCACCTCTCCCTTTCAAAAGGTGACCTGCTTGTCACCATTGGCCAACACGCTTCGGGTGGGGATGATGCTCGCCAACGATGCGATCTATCGTGAGGAAAACAAGTCGGAGCACATCTCCGGGCTGGAAATTTTGACCTTTGCTTATCAATTAGGCGAACTCGCCTATGCGCAAGTGGGAGTCCCTCACCTTTTTCTCGCGCGTAAAGGGCTTCCCTGGATTCCGATCAGCGTGCAATTCGATCTTTCTACTGAGATCAGTCGAGCCGGTGGATTCTTGCCTCCCCTTCCGCAAAACACCATCGGGCTTCACACCGAAACTAACTTGGCGGTGGGAAGCTTCAAAGCTCAACCCACAGACAAATTGGTATTTTTAAGTCATTCTTATGTCTCCCACCCGCTTTATTCCACGCCGTTCGAACGTACCACCATGGACAATGTGAGTGCCGCCCTTGCTCAACAGTTTCCTGAACTCCCATTCTGGCTGGGGGTCATGGAGTTACCCAGTTAACAAGACTCGACTTTCGGCGCGCCTTGAATTCCCGCCCGGTAAAAGCGATAATTTAATAATGGACCTTGTTTACGGGCCGGTGAAATCTCTCCGCTATGGTTCCACTTTGGGCGTCAATCTCATGGGCGGACAAAAGGTCTGCTCTTACAACTGCACTTACTGCGACTTGGGACCCACCACACTCACAATGAATCGAGTGCGCAAGGATTATGGCTTCCCGGCTCTGGATGACATTCGAATCGCCTTTCGCGAGTTTATTCGACTCCCCCATCCGATAGATGCGGTGGTCGTCTCGGGCAACGGCGAGCCCTCTTTGTATCCGAACTTCGACGAAGCGATTCGAATGCTCACTGAACTTCGTGACGAACATTTGCCCGGAAAGAAAGTCATCGTTTTGTCCAATGGGGCTCACCTCGACAATAAGCGCGTGGTGACGGGTTTCAATCTCGCCGATGAGTGTGTGATTAAAGTCGACGCAGGCAACGATTCGGTCATGCAAAAGGTCAACGATCCCTTGATTCGGATTAATATGGCCAAATTTTTGGGACACGTTCACCGCCTCAACAGCTGCACGGTTCAATCTATGTTTTTTCAGGGCGAAATTGACAACACGACTCCAGAACATGTCGAAGACTGGATCGAAGTGATTGGCATGATTAAGCCTGCCAAAATTCAGCTCATGACTTTAACTCGCCCGACGCCCAATCGGCCTGGGCTCAAACCGGTCGTCGAGGATGATCTTTATTCCATTGCGTTCAAATTGAAGAAGCGCACGAATCTAGAGGCCACTGTCTTCAGTGTAGTGTGAAGCTGGAAGTTTCTTTACAATCGGCTCGAATTCCTGAAGTGTCAGGACAAAGTCGATGAGAGTGGGCGGGCCGGGCCACTGTCGATCCACATCCCATTTTAGACCTAATAGATAGTTAAGCTGGCCCAAATCACGATCGATCAGCGTGAGCGCATATTGCCGATTGAAGCGCTCCTGCGCCGACAAACGCTCTTCCTCGCTCTTCGCGTGAAGCCACGTGTATAGGGCGTGCACTCTCTCATCCTCGCACTCAGACAGGTAACGAGCCTCGGTTTGCTGACCAACGAGCAGTCGCAAACAAACGTTTCGAGGCACCGATGCCTTTTCACCCAGATGACGAGAAGCTATGTAACTGCCCACCGAATCGCCCAAGGTAATGGATAGGCGCTTCATCTCGTGCCAATTATTCTCGTGTAAAGCACGAAAGAGATACCATCTCAGCCAGGGCTCACCCCCTCGAACCGAGCGCGAGGCCTTGTTTTCCCGAAACACTTCTCGCGCCACATCCAGTTGATCTAACCAAAATCGACTCATCCCTCTAAAATGGTCCACCCCCGACTTACTCAACATAGCGTTGACATCCCCGTTGAGCGAGGTCCAAAGGGGATCATTCGTCTTCAAGGCTAAATTCTCGAACTTGTCGGTCAGAGTATTAAATATTTGGGGTGGACGATCGTGAATGTAAAGAAATTGGTTCTTACGAATGGCCCAACGGACCCCTGCCCCCTCAAGCCAATCCGCCCAGGCGGATTCTGTCAGAATCAACCGATCCTCAAGGCGATTGGTTTCAGGCTTCGACAAAAGCGGCACAAGGCTTCGAGCCTTTAGCTCCGAGATCGACGAGTCCGGCCCTTGGCGCCCCATCCAGTCGAATAGGGTCTGCCCCACATCCACCAGTGAGACATTACGATCCACAGTCCAACGGGTTCCACTTTCTCCGGGTTTTTTGATGGGTTTTACAAACAAGGTGACATGAGTGGATGTCGACTTCAAAGCCAAAGGATCAGGAACAGAAGATGCCGAGTTTTTCGAAATCGCATTCACCCCGACAAAGATGACATTGGTCCGATCCCACCGGCGCGTACGCTTCATAAATCGGATGAGAGTGGTCATTGAATCTAAAACTTCATTGACCTGACTCTCCACACTCTTTTCCCTGATTTCCCCCGCCCGACTCTTGGTCTCGAAAGAAGGAAATTGCAAATCGGCGAGGTAGAGAACGGCCATGGTCGGAATCGACAGGGGCTGACTGTCTAGCCACTTCAGTACCAGATCGACGCCTTCTCGGGCCGGACGAAACGGCAAGGATCCGGCCACATTGACAGAGTCATCAAAAATCTCAAAGCCCTGCGCCAATCCCGATTTTCGCCAAACCGGTGGCCCCCCAGAAATGAAAACCGTGCGATAGCCAAGGTCCGACGCGAGCTCGGCCGTCGATTGAAATCGAGCCGAGAGAAAATCCCGACCATTCGTCCTAACGCCATGATCGAAGGGGTAAAGTCCGGTGAGCATAGAGGCCAGAACCGGCTGAGTGAGAGTAGAAGGAGTAAAGGCGTGAGTAAACCTCACAGACTCCTCACAGAGGACGTTCAAACTCTCCACACTGGACCGAGAGAACTCCTCCGTATCACAACCGATGAAGTTAAAGCCCAAGCCCTCGACAGCGACGACGAGCACGGAGGGGCGCTCGCCTCCCCGCAGATCGCATCCAGTCACGAAGAAAGTCCCCACGACGATCGACAGGGCGCAAACGACTCGCCTCATCAACTGGCGGATACCTTGACCATATCCAATCTGTCTCGAGATAATTTCCTCCTGGAGGCAAGTCATGACCGAGAACTTTTTTGCTATCGCCCAAGTCGGACACGAAGTCACGCTGTGGTTGCTCATCCTTTTGAGCGTCTTGTCCATCGCTTTTATTCTCGAGCGATTTTTCACTCTAGGCCGAGTCAAGGCCCAAAGCCAAAAGGTGTCGGACCAATTGCGCGAGCTCATGCAAACCAATACTTTGGGTGATCTTGAATCGATCAGCAAAGAAAAACAATCTCTAGAGAGTCGTGCCCTCACTTACGGGTTACGTCACGTACGGGAACGCGGGATCGAAGGCTTAGAGGAAATCTTTTCGTCCTTTGCCTCGATGGAGCGGCCCGCTCTTGAAAAACACCTGGGCTTCTTGGCGACGGTCGGATCCAACGCACCCTTTATCGGACTGCTGGGAACCGTGTTTGGAGTGATGGATGCCTTTCGTGGTCTCGCCACCTCACAAGGCGATGCGACTGCAGTCATGCTGGGAATTTCTAAAGCCCTAGTGGCCACCGCGGTGGGCTTGATCGTGGCCATCCCTGCAGTCATTGCCTACAATCATTTTCAAAAGCAGGTAAAAGGAATCCTCCTGAACTTGAATAGCGTCAAAGACCTTTGTCTGGCCTTTGCCAAATCGACTCCCGCAAAGCGAGGCTAATTTATGGCAAGTAAGATTTCGGGTGACGATGACGAGCCGATATCTGACATAAACATTGTACCCTTTGTCGACATCATACTTGTGGTTTTGATCATTTTTATGGTGACAACACCTTTGATCATGAAACCCTCAATCAACGTGAATCTGCCCAAGGCCGGTAGTGGCGATGAAACCACGCCCTCTGAGCTTTCTATTGGAATTTCATCCAATGGTGAGCTTTCGCTCAATGGAAAAGTCGCAGACGAGGCCGCCATCGCAGCCTTTGCTCATCAAATCGCCGAAAAGCGACCCGACGTGCAGGCCATAGTGTCGGCCGACAAAGATGTACCGCACGGACGAGTCGTTTCTATTATTGATGCGATCAAGGGTGGCGGCGTTAAGAGATTCGCGATTACGATTGATAAGAAATAATCAATTCGACGTCGTACCGATGTATTTATCTAAATCAAAATCCGCAGCCGCGCCATAGTCCTCGCGTTCAATGGCTTCGTCGCGGACCTTCTGGGTAAACTCCAGTTTCACGTCTTGATTCTTTAAGGGATCCGCTGGATTCCAAACCATGCAGTAACTTGAGTTCGTAATATCATTGGTGATGTCGGTGGCGCCCTCATGACAGACACCATTTTTCTTGTTTCGACACCGGCCCCAGAAGAAGTCGAAGCGACCTCTTTCGTTGAAATGGTTCGGAGAACCTGTGTCGCCTACCACAACAAAGCCATCGTGGATCATCTCGTATCCATCTCGCGCCATATTGCCACAACGCTTGCCCACTAGATCCTTGATAAAAAACACTTCACCCGTTCGATGATGTACGGTAGACGCTGCAATGGTTCGACACGGATTCAAACAGTTTTGTCTGTTACCATAGCCATTTTTGCAGCGGGCATCAGCCAAGGGCTGATCGGTGTATCCGAAATTATGCAACCACTGGACCCCATTCTTTTTATAAATGCAGGTCCCCTCCATTTGATCACAAGTGAAGTGATCGTAGGCCTCGAGCAAGGGAACGTAATAGTGAGTCACCAGTTTTGTGGTCCAGGATTTCCCCGGCAAACATTTGCGATGAATACCAGCCGTTTGTAGAGGAGGCTTTTCCTCCGGAGGGGGCGTCAAGCCGGATGAGCTCGCATCCTTAGCATCCGCACAAGCTTGCCCTGCCAATACAAATAAGAGAAGTACTAAGCGCATTCCTAAATTGTATCGGGTGCGCAATAGCCCCTTCGAGTCCAGGAGAGGGCCAGTCTATTGAAATGCGTTTCTTAAAACGACAAGAACTCACCGCAACGGAACAAAGGTCCAGATTCACTTTTTACCGAACCGCGCCGCCTTCTGAACGGGCGACTTGTTGCCGAGCTGACGAGCCGCCTGGCTGATAAGTGCACTGATTGATTTCATTGTAGCTTCCCTTGCGGTAAAGCCATTTGCCTTTCTTATTTTTTCGACCAACATCAAAGCTCACCGTTGAATTCGGCAGTGACCGACTCGCAATTGATGAAAGTGAAGCGTGTTCGCCATTACGATCACTGCCCTGAGCAAACACTAGAATCTGATCAGGGTTGGGGCGCATAGAAGTCACTTGACTGACTTCATCTGGCGAAATCTCCTCCATAAAGGCGCCAATCGCTACCGAGCGTTTCAAGTAACGACCACAATTCGCCAACTGAGGATTTTTGATTAGAACGCGGATTTGCACATTAGGGCGCTCCCGATTCAGGCGATCGATGGTATCTAAGACCTTGCCGTAGTTTTCAGTACCTACCACGTCACAATTGTCTACATCGACAGCCACACAACTCTGCCCGATTTTGGCCCCTTCGTCCTTCCAATGGTTCACTTGAGAGGCGATATAGTTCACGGCGGCCTGTGAGCCATAATCGTGGTAAACGGGCTCGTTCCACCCATCTTTTTTATGATAAAAACTTCCTCCGAAACGTCTGGCTTCCCTCATATTCTCAAGCCTCGGGTTGATGTAACCCATGGCCACTTGTCCTCGCTTTTTAACACTCGACAACGACCCACGAAACCCAACGACGACAGACTTCGCCTGACAGGAAACACCTGAGCCACTGTCGCTTCCAATATTGTAGGCAATCGGACCGGGAGGGATTCCACAATCCTGCATGCGGCCGCCGGGGCCGTCGGTGCGAGTCACCTGACCTGGTCGCGACGGCTGATCCGAGTCTGGCAGCGGCTGCCTATCGTCGACCGGTGGCTCTCGTCGAGCCGGTGGAGAAAGTGGAATAGAAGGCTCTACGACAGGTGGCTGCGAGGGTCTTGGCCCACTCGGCATCCCGGGCATAAAAAATCCAATGGGGACATGTCGAACGCGAGAGGACGGCGGGAGACTAGGTTCCGGGGGTTGGGTCGGTGCCGCCGTGGTGGCCTTGAGATAGCGATAAGCGACGAAGGCACGATCATTGGAACCGGGAAGTCGCACTTCCACATAGCCGCGTCGATTCGGTTGTCCAACAATCTGGAGCGTGGTTCCGTTAGCCAATCGTTCGACGATCTCTCCACGACCACTGCCAGAAGCGCGGGCGTTTAACCGGCCTTCCTGGACTTGCACCTGGTAGCTTTGAGCGAAGGCCTCTGAAGCGAGACCCGAAAACAAAGCCACCATTACACCTATTGAGATCCTGCAATACACGCTTTTCACCATGGTCGGCAATAGAGCAAGGCCCGGGCCGTATCACGTGCCACCTGGAGGTCTTCAGTGTCTCGATTTTAGACGGGTGCTAACCCGCTGATCTCATAACCTTTTACGCCAGCTCCGCCGCAAAGGTGTGAGCCGCCCCAGCCTTGAAGCCCTCTAAATCAGTCGGGCCCAATTCGTGCGCGACCGAAGTCATAATTGACGAGGAAAATCCACAGGGGTTGATCCCAGAAAAGGCCGATGGGTCTTCCAAAACATTGATGGCCACGCCGTGGTAGCTGACCCACTTTCGAACGGCGATGCCGATGCTCGCAATCTTGCGCTCACCGATCCAAACGCCGGTCAGTGAGAGACCGCCTTGATTTGTCGTGCGCACTTCGGCCGTGGTCAGGCCCGCCATATGCAGAGCTTTGACCGTTGCGGTCTCTAGCGCTCGCAAGTAGGAGTGCAAATCTCGGGGACGGAATTTCGCGCGCTCCGCTTGCAAATTCAAAATCGGATAGATCACCAATTGACCGGGGCCATGGTAAGTCGCACGCCCACCGCGAGACACTTCATAGGTCTCACCTTGCCATCCGATCAAATCTTCTGGGGCCGAAGATCGACCCAACGTCACAACAGGTGGATGCTGACAAAGGACCAAGCGCTCTTCGGCACCTGCCGCCACGGCGTCGACAGTTTCGAGCTGTCGACGATTGGCTTCTTCATAGTGAATGAGTCCCCAGTCTTCAATCTGCACTTACATCACGCGGTCGGGCGGTGCCCGTTACGCGCGCTGGACTGAAGTGGTTTCTGAATGATGTGTATCGCGTGTCCGAGCGCCGCTTCCGCGGCCTCCATCATGGTTTCACCCAACGTCGGGTGTGGATGAATCGTCAAAGCTAAATCTTCAAGGCGGGCGCCCATTTCAACGGCCAAGGCTGCCTCTGAAATCAAATTACTAGCCTCCGGTCCGCAGATGTGAACACCTAACACCACATGAGTTTTTGCGTCGGCAATGATTTTCACAAAACCATCAGTCTCCATCATCGAAACGGCGCGCCCATTGGCGGCAAAAGGAAACTTTCCGACCTTCAAATCGGGACGACCGTTGGTCTTGCACTCGGCCTCTGTCCAACCGACCGAAGCGATTTCAGGATCCACAAAGATCACTGCCGGGACGGTCTTCGCATCATAAGCCCGGTTGTGCCCCGCAATCACCTCTGCCACTAAAACACCTTCGTGACTGGCTTTATGGGCCAGCATGGGTTGGCCTGCGATATCTCCAATGGCAAACAGGCCAGGCACATTGGTTTTGCGCTGGGGATTCACTTTGATAAAGCCACGTTCATCCAAAGTGACTCCGATGTTTTTAAGACCTAATTGATCGGAATTGGGTCTACGTCCCACGGTCAGAAGAATCTTGTCGCATTTTAAAGTCTGCGCCTTGCCATCCACCTCAAAGGTGACTTCAAGACCATCTTTGCCTTTCTTCCAACTCTTGGCCTTGGCGTTCAGCACGACATCCACGCCCGATTTTTTTAGCTTCCGGGCCACCACTTGCACACAATCGGGATCGGCCACACCATTTAGTAAGGCGCCGGCGGCTTCGACAACAGTGACCTTAGTGCCGAGTTTGGCCATATAGGATCCAATCTCCAGCCCAATGTAGCCGCCACCAATGACCACGAGACGTTCGATTTTCTTATCGTTGGCCAGCGCACCGGTGGAAGACCAAATGTCTTTTTCATCAATAGTGAATCCAGGAATCTCGATCGGTCGCGATCCCGTCGCGATGATAAAATGTTTGGCCTCAACGGTTGTGGCGCCCGATTTGCCTTTGATTTGCAAACTTTTGGCCGAAGTGAAGGTCGCCTCACCCATGAACACGGTAACCGAATTGCCTTTAAGCAACTGCGCCACTCCGCCCGACATTTTATCACAAACAGTCTGCTTCCAGGCCTGCAGCTTTGCAAAATCCGTCTTCACTATCTCGGGAACTTGAAATCCCATAGTGGGGGCATCATGAGTCATGCGGTGATGAAAGTGTGCCGCGGTGATCATCGCTTTTGAGGGAATGCAGCCCACGTTCAGGCAAACTCCCCCCAAAAACTCCCGTTCCACAATGCAGGTCTTCAAACCCAGTTGCGCCGCGCGAATCGCCGCCACATAGCCACCAGGGCCTGCGCCAATCACACATACATCAAACTTTTCTGTCCCCACTGAGAACGCTCCTTAAATCATATCCAGCATCAGCTGACTTGGGTTTTCAATTCGCGCCACAAAGGCCTTCATAAATCTTGCGGCCACCGCACCATCGATCAGTCGATGATCGCAGGTGATGGTGAAATTCATAAACTGACCGCGCTCAAAATCTTTACCATTCCACACGGGCTTATCCATGATCTTGTACATACCCAGGATAGCCACTTCGGGGTGATTGATAATCGGAGTCGCATAAAGGCCGCCGACGCTACCAATGTTGGTGATGGTCATCGTCGCACCCTTCATATCATCCAAAGACAGCTTGCCATCGCGCGCTTTGATCGCGAGTTGACCGATTTCTTGCGAAATCTGCAGAACAGTTTTGAAGTCGGCGTTCTTAACGACAGGAACCATCAACCCATTCGGCGTGTCCGCGGCAAAACCCATATTGAAATACTTTTTGTAGACGATCTCACCGGCTTGATCATCCATACTGGCGTTAAACATCGGGAATTCACGGCAAGTGGCAATCACGGCCTTCATCACGAAAGGAAGGTAAGTCACCTTCACGCCATACTTTTCCGCGTGCTCTTTCGCTTGCGTACGCATTTTGACCAAATCATCGACGCGCGCTTCTTCCATCAAAGTGAAGTGCGGGACGATTTGCTTCGCCATTTGCATATTCTCGGCAATCTTGCGTCGAATGCCACGGATGGGCACGCGCTCTTCAGCCGCGCCCGCCTGCGAGACAAACGCGGGCTTGGGAATTTCCATGGTGGTAGAGCGAGCAGGGGCACCCCCTGTTCCACCCATGGACGGACCACCTGCATGACCGCCTTTCGACTTCAACACATCCTCGCGAGTCACTCGACCCGCCAGACCTGTTCCCGAAAGCCCGTTAATATCGACGCCCATCTCACGCGCCAGTCGACGCGTGGCCGGTGTGGCCAACACATGAGAATCGGCCGCCGGAGGATAAACATCCATCCCACCGGAGC
>JBFWON010000125.1:0-10568 GCA_050250515.1 Bdellovibrionales bacterium
AACGCGGGCTTGGGAATTTCCATGGTGGTAGAGCGAGCAGGGGCATCCCCTGTTCCACCTATGGACGGACCACCTGCATGACCGTCTTTCGACTTCAACACATCCTCGCGAGTCACTCGATCCGCCAGACCTGTTCCCGAAAGCCCGTTAATATCGACGCCCATCTCACGCGCCAGTCGACGCGTGGCCGGTGTGGCCAACACATGAGAATCGGCCGCCGGAGGATAAACATCCATCCCACCGGAGCTCGCCGGTGCCGACGAACGGGCCGTGGGCGCACTGGCCATCATCGCCGGTGCGGGGCGGCCCCCACCGCCTTGTGCGGGTGCGGGCTTCGCCGCATGACCGGCGGAGCCATTGGCGGTCGCAGCTTTCGCCGCCGGCTTCGAGCCCGCGCCATCGCCCTCGACCAAAGCAATCACGGTTTCAATCGGGATCACATCGCCTTCTTTAAACTTCAATTCCTTAACCACACCGGGATAGGGACTTGGCACTTCGACCGTGGCTTTGTCGGTCATCACTTCCGCCACCGGCTGATCGGCGCTGACTGTGTCGCCCACTTTGACCAACCATTTTACCAATTCGCCTTCTGTAACGCCTTCCCCGATATCAGGTAGTTTCACATTCTGCGTGGACACTAGCCGCCTCCTTGAGCTTTTCGTTTTTCAATTACACCCTTCATAAAAAATTCGCCCGCCCGGTACGAACTTCGCACCAACGGACCACTTGCCACGTACAAAAACCCCATGGCCTCGGCTTCCGCCTGCCAATCTCTGAATTTTTCGGGGGTTACAAATTCCACCACGGGAAGATGTCTTTTTTGCGGTTGTAAGTACTGTCCAAATGTCACCACATCACACCCGACGCTTCTTAAGTCTCGCAAAGTCTCGCGCACTTCCATCTCAGTTTCGCCAAGGCCCAACATGATTGAGCTTTTGGTGAAGCGCGCGTCGTCGATTTCTTTCACCATCTCTAAAACACGCAATGACTGGCGATAGTTCGCCCGCGGATCCCGCACGGAAGGGGTGAGTCTCTCCACAGTCTCAACATTGTGGGCAAAGACTTCGGGTTCTGCCGCCACCAACGTCGCCACCTGATCCACGTTGCCATGGAAGTCAGGGGTCAACACCTCCACAATCAAGTCGGGTTGAAATTTTTTGAGATGGCGGACGGTCTCGGCAAAATGCGCAGCCCCACCGTCTGGCAAGTCATCCCGGTCCACACTGGTTAGCACAATGTAATCCAATTTCATTTGGGCTACAGCTTGAGCCACCTTAAGTGGCTCTTCTAGATCCAATTTCCCTTTGGGATTGCCGGTTTTGACGTTACAAAAGCGGCAGCCGCGAGTGCAAGTGTCACCCATTAGCATAATCGTCGCCGTGCCCCCACCCCAGCACTCACCAATATTGGGGCACTGGGCCTCTTGGCAAACCGTGGCCAAGCCCAAACCCTTGAGCATTTCATTCAGATGCAAATATCGCTCACCCGCGGGCGCGCGCATCTTAATCCAGCTCGGTTTGGGCGTCCTCTTGCGAGGCGCCTTTTTCAGGGCCTCTTCTGACATTGCATCACCTCTTGAGTAGGGTACTCCGAGGTTGTAGTCATGACCGCTAAAAAAGTCCAATGGCGCGCCAATTACGCTCTGCGCCGATGAGGGGTTCAAGTGCAGTTTCAAGAGACGATTTTACGTGCGCGCTTTCGTAAACGCTACAAACGCTTCTTTGCCGATGTCGAGTTGGCGGGTGAGACCCTTACCGCTCACGTGCCCAACACCGGAAGCCTTAAGACCTGCCTCTTCGAGAACTCGGATTGTGTGTTAACGGAGTCAAACAATCCCAACCGTAAACTCAAAGCCACTCTGCAGTTTGTTCGAACTCCCGAGGGATGGGCCGGAGTGAATACGGCTATTGCCAATGATCTCGTTTATGAAGCCTGGCAAGAAGGTCTAATCGAAGACTGGCGACCTATGAAAGCCGCCCAGCGCGAATACAAATTATCGGCCCAAACCCGGTTGGATTTGGTATTGGCTCCTACAGAGCCAGATCTCGCCCAGGGAAAGTCATTGCGCTACATCGAAGTCAAGAACGTCACGCTGATGGAAGGCACCATCGCCCGCTTTCCAGATGCGGTCACCGAGCGGGGTCAGAAGCATCTGCGCGAGCTGACGGAACTGGTCCAGCAAGGCCATCCCGCCGAGATGATTTTTGTTGTTCAAAGAGAAGGCGCCAAGAGCTTTCGCCCCGCCGAGGACATCGACCCGACTTATGCCAGGCTTCTCGGCGAGTGCGCCCAAGCCGGTGTCATCATTCGTGCCTTTGCCTGTGGCATTCAACCTGAAGCCGGAATCCAACTCAGCCACCAACTGCCTGTGGATCTTTAGGCCGAGCCCCCCAAAAAAAAGAGGGACTCTCGTCCCCTCTTTGAATGGGGACCGAAGTCCCCATCTGATTTAATTCCCTGAAGATCTATTTCTTTTCGAGATGTCGATCAATGATCTTCTTGAACTCTGGGAACGGATAAGCGCCCTTGAGCGAAACACCATTGATCAGGAAGCCAGGGGTTCCTGAAAACTCGAACTTGCGCGCTTCTTCCATATCGGCCGTGATACGAGCGGTGACTTTTTCACTCGTGATGTCCTTTTCCACCTTAGCGAGATTGGCGCCCACCTTCTTGGTTGCCTCTTTCAAGAATTTCTCACCGTCCTGCGTGAGCTTTTGCTGATTAGTGAAAACCATATCGTGAAACTTTTCGGCCTTAGAATGGTCCTGCATTGCAATCGCTTCGAAGTATTTTGCAGCAGGCATCGCTTGCGGGTGAAAATCCAACGGTAAGTGCTTGAAAACAATTCGGACCTTACCGTCGTAATTCTTCAGAACTTCCTTAACTGTGTTGAAGCCCCGACTGCAGTATGGACACTGAAAATCGGAATATTCTACGATAGTCACGGGTGCATCTTTCGGTCCAAAAACCACGCGACCGTCTTCAATCGTCGGCTGCTTAGGATTCTTGAATTCTTCTTCTAGGCGGGCCGTCTCTTCCTTGGCCTCATCTTCACGGGCCGATTCCTGGGCCGTTCGAACAGCCTCATTCACAACCTCTACGAATTTCTTTGGGTTCTTTTTGATCGCGTTGAACACAATCTCAGGATTTTCCTCGATGGTCTTTTCCAACTGCTGTTTCGAGGTGCAGCCAACAGCGAGCAGGGTCGCCAAAAGGCCGACTAGGTGAATACGATATTTCAAAGACAACTCCTTGTTAGGATTGGTACCGCACCATTCTGACACAGAGGTTCTGCCGAGAGAAGGTATGTTCTTGGAATTTTTAGTTTTGTCTCAATTCTATACAATCTGCGTCATGGACATCTCGAACGCTCAACGTTACAATTTGAAATATGAAAAACATCAGCTTGGTACTCGTCTTGACACTTTCAGGTTTGGCGCAAGCCGCTGACTACCGCTACAACGAATTGATTATCAAAGACTATGACGAAATGCAGGAAATGGTTCAGGTCTTCATTGATCAAGCCCGCGCGGCGGGTGGTGAAGACGGAACAGGCAACGAAGATGAAGCCATTAGCCAATTACGTGAAGCTCTAAAACTCATTTACTCGCGTCCAAATAGCGACAATATGGTCGCGAAATTGGTGCCCGAAGCCCGACGCGTTCTGGTGGGCTACAATGCCTACGAATCCACCGTACGTGCCATTGCCGAAGAGGCCGTTGGCCGGCTCAAACAAAAGGACGGCCCTGTCACAGTACAATCGACCTCGCTCTTTATCTTGGATAATATTTTGGCCGACATTCGCCCCGAGTGTGACAACAATGCCCAGTTGCGCCAGATCTTAGAAGTGGTTCGCGACGCCAAGATTCGCGTCCCAAAGGAAGTTGTTAACGAGCGCAAGGTTCGCGGCATGTTTAATACCAAAAATCCATCCGATCTTGCCGGTGAAATTCTCAAGGACATTGAAAAGCGCCACAAGGACCACGAGAAAGAAACTAAGAAGAAGCGCAAATAGTCTCGCTGACGAGCAACGACCTATTCCTTGATAAATAAAAATTGATTTTCCAGAGTGATTCCCCCGGCGTGGGCCAATCGAATCAGAATATTGTTATGGCCGTTCTCAAGGGGCAAAAAGTCCGTGGTCAGCTGCTCGGTCGAAGCTGAAAAGACTGTGCCCGTGTATCCATTCGTCAAGTTGGTCACCTGAATCTCGTCGAGCGAGGATTCATTCTGACAAGGACGCCCAGTTACCCGGACCCACTTAGCCGATGTGGCCCTCACTTTCAAATCACCGTGATCCCAGCACCGCAGAGAAATGATTTCCATATCTTTAGTGGCCACGGCCCGGACCGAAGGGGCAAAGACCATTTGAACCGGAAACTGTGTGGGCAAGCTGGCCGGCAGACGAACCAAGGTCAAGAGTGGACTCTCTACGGCCAACTTTTCCTGCGGGCGGGTGTTCAACAGGTAACTGAGCGAGGCCCAAGAGAGGAGTGCAATCGCAAGCACACTCATCTTCAATAAGATTTTCTGTAGCTGGCTTCGGTCCATTCCTTTTAACATCGGAAGGACGGATCCTGAGTTTCAGGCCAGGCCCCTTCGATTCTCAAGTTGAGACAGGTTTAGTCGCGCCATCCAAGGCCGACCAGAATAAGATCCTGACGGACAGAGGCCCCTTTGTCCGATTGGTCGGTGGAGCCCGAGACTGAGACCGAAGTGCTTGAATTGAGGCTACGGGAAAAGACCAGCTGGTAAACCTCGTCAATTTGACGATGTATCAGAGATACGGATAAGCGCGGAGAAACCGGGTATCCAATTGTGTAAACATACTCAGTAGGATCAGAAATAATCCCGGTCATTTCGATTCGAGCGTTCAAATTAACGTCATAGGGGTTCTCCAAACGAGCTTCCATATTCGGACCAGCAAAATTGTAACGCCATTTGAACTTATAACCTTTTCGGACCTGAAAATTGACGTTACTTATTTTGTCCTTGGCCTCATAGATGGGTCGAAACTCAGGATCTTCCTTGGCCCACTTGTCGAAGTGATACTCGACCAAACGACGACCCATGTATTCGGCGTACTGCTCCTGATAGAGCTGATACTGTCGAACGGTGACCGTTTGACCTCCGTAGAAATTGAAATCATCACTGCGTGCCACAGTGTTGAAAACCTGCTCCGGCTGCGACCGGCCGAAGCGAGCTTCGTATTGATCAACGAATTCTTTCGACAATTTTTGGTTGAAGATAACTTCCTTGAGCGATTTGTCTCGACGCGGGGGCTGTGGCAACATCACCATCTCGACGTCGCGCCGGGTCTTCTCGTCGGCCACATCAAAAACATATCCATAGTGGGAACCGTAAGACTCATTCACCAGACTTGAGTCCTTAGCCGCGGCAAAGCCAGAAAAAAAGAGGGTTAGAATGAGAGCGAGGGACATGGCCGATTATAGCATAAACCCATGAAATCCTTTGACTCTATCTCACAATAGGACATCTTTAGGGACAATGGAATACAAGGCCCGCCACGACCTTCATATTGCCCGCCGACTTTGGCATTTCGGTGGCGTTATGTTTGTCTTTTTTTTGTATAACTATTTGGACCAAGCGCAGGCGGTGACGACGTCACTGACCGTTTCTCTCATTATGGTCACCACCGACTGGGCTCGTCTTCGCATCGAGAAACTGGGTCGTTTTTTTCGTTGGTTGTTTGGCCCCGTACTGCGTGAAAGTGAGTTGCATCAACTCACGGCTTCGACCGCAATGGTGATCGGTCTCACAATTGTCATTTGTGTATTTCCCCGTCCGGTCACGGGGTTGACTTTGCTTTTTCTCGCCGTGGCCGATCCCCTAGCCAGCTTAGTGGGAATTTTGTACGGTAAGGACAAACTTGTTGGAAACAAGAGTTTGCAGGGAACTCTGGCCGCCTTCGCGTCTTGCTTTATTTTGTCGTATGTCTATTTGGCGCGCCAAGGACTTATGGAAGAGCGGCCCTTTATCGTGTGCACCCTAGCCGGTTTGATCGGCGCGATTTCGGAACTGATTCCGATTTTTAAGCTAGATGACAACTTCGTCTTTCCTGTGCTAAGTGCCACCTTGCTCACAGGCTTATTTTATTTGTTCGGAGGACTTTGAATGACCGACAAAACCGAAGCTTCCGCCAAAAACGTTGAGGGGCGTCCTGCACGGCGAGTGGGTATTCACATTTATGTCCTCCCCAATCTGTTAACGACCGTAAATTTGTTCTTTGGTTTTTTCGCCATCATTTACAGTATCAATGGCAATTTCACCTGGGCCGCCTACGCCATTGTGGTCGCGGCCATTTTTGATCAACTGGATGGCCGTGTGGCCCGAATGGCCAATGCCACCAGTCGCTTTGGGGCTGAGTATGACTCACTCAGTGACTTGGTCAGCTTCGGCGTCGCACCCGGTTTGCTTTTGTTTCTTTGGTCGCTGGAGCCCTTTGGTCGTTTGGGTTGGCTCGCGAGCTTCTTCTATGTGGCCTGTGGGGCCCTTCGCTTGGCTCGCTTCAATGTTCAAAGCGCTTCCATAGAGAAAGCCTACTTCCAGGGACTACCCATCCCCATGGCGGCTGGTATCGTAGCTTCGAGTGTCCTCGCCTTCGTTGACCTCGAACTGGATGCCGCCCGATCTTGGGGCGTACTGGCGATGACCTTTTTGCTCGGCTTTGTGATGGTGTCGACCTTCCGATACAGAAGCTTCAAAGATATCGACTTCAAACATCGTTTGCCCTTTCGCTATCTGGTTTTCGGTGTCTTTATTTTTGCGATGGTGGCGATTCGACCCGAGACGACTCTCTTTGTCTTGTTCTTAAGTTATGCTATCTTGGGCGCCATTTTCGGAATCTGGCGCTTAGGCAGCCGATACCCGCGCAACACCAAGCCCTACTCGCTCGAGACCGATGATGATTTGACAGAGGAACTCGAGGATCATGAGCCAGAAAATTAAGGTCGGAGTTGTAGGAGCCACCGGATTGGTGGGCGAAGTTTTTCTCAAACTTTTAGAAGAGCGGCGTTTTCCGGTACAAGAACTTAGGCTATTTGCAAGTGATCGATCCGCTGGCACCAAGTTGTCGTTCGCCGGCCAAAAAATCGAAGTGAACGCTCTTTCTCCCACCGCTTTTGACGGTTTGGACTTGGTGTTTTTTTCCTCCGGCGATGACATTTCAAAAGAGTGGGCGCCCCGGGCCGTGAAGTCGGGGGCGATCGCAGTGGACAACTCCAACGCCTTTCGCATGGACTCTAGCGTCGAACTCATCGTTCCCGAAGTGAATGGGGAACGGCTGGCCCACCGCACTCCGCGAGTGATCGCCAATCCCAATTGCTCAACAATTCAGTTGGTCTGTGCTTTAAAACCTTTGATGCAAGACTTTGGTCTGGAATCGGTTCACGTGGCCTCCTATCAAGCGATTAGTGGCGCCGGACGGCCCGCGTACGAGGAGTTCACTAGTCAACTTCGCCAAGTCTTAGCGGGTGAAGAGATCTCCGAACCTCAGGTTTTTCCACATCCGATCGCTCAAAATTGCATCCCCCAGATTGGGGGATTCGATCCCTCCGGCTTCTGCACTGAAGAACTCAAAATCATGCGCGAGTCGAAGAAAATTCTAGGTCTTCCGGACTTGAGAATCACGGCCTTCACTGTGCGGATCCCCTCCTGGAATGCCCATGCCGAGGCCGTCTGGGTGCGCTTAGGCCAGGTCGTCGACCGAGAACAAATTCTGGCCAGCTTAGGTCGCGGGATCGGACTTCGAATCGAAGACGATCCGAAGAAAAGTGTTTACCCCACTCCCTTGCGATATAGTGGATCTGATCCCGTAGGTGTGGGTCGACTGCATCAGGATCCAGATGATCCGCAGACTTGGTTGATGTGGGTGGTGGCCGATAATTTACGCAAAGGCGCCGCTTTAAATGGAATCCAAATCGCCGAGCGTGTATTCGAAATCGCCAGCCACTAAGGCGAAATGGTGAACCGCCGGCGAGTCCGCTTTTATTCCCGCGAATTTTGACAAGTCCTAGCAAACCTGCTGACATATAAAGATGCGGACTTTCATCCAGATACTCTTTGTCTTTGCACTGAATCCGGCCTGGGCGGTTGGGCCCACCATCACCAGTGTCACAGGCGCTTCAGCTTCTAATTTAACAGGTACGGCCACCGTTATCGGCGGATTTGCCGGCGATGAGTGCACAACCTCTGGCAACACGGACACCTGCAACAACTGCACGGCATCCACTATGACCTGCTCGACAGCGACGAATGGTCTTTGCCCGTGCAACACCACTCGGGCATACGGAACTTTGCTGGTGCGGATCAACATCACAAAGCCGGCCGGTTCGACCGGACAGGCCCGAATTTCTAAGGGCACGGCCACGGCTCTTAATAATGGTGAAACCAACGACGGAAATTACGTGACCTTCACCTGGGACACTTTATGTCAGGCCGACGCTGATATTGGAGGTGCCACTTGCAACACCATTACGAACAATAAGACCGCGACCTATGAAATCTACATCGACACCGACGGTAGCAACACAAAAACCACCGGCGATTCCGACTCCACGAGCGTTTCGTTGCGAATCATCAATCCCGGTACCGGAGATACTTATGCGATTGGGTCGTCGAGTGACGGTATGTACGACTTCACTCCCTATCCAGGCGACAAAAAGATTTACCTGGAAGATCCCTCCACCAGTTCAAGCTTTCCCACCCTGGGATATGGAAGTAAAGCCGTTAAAGTTCGCATTTTTCGCTCGACCGAATCTCTCGCCAGCGCCACGCCCGAGTCGGCGGACAATTCCGACGTAGACGTAGTCGAAAATGGCAACACTTTGTCGAACAACACCGTCACGGGCCTCGATAATGGTACGACCTATGTCTTCCGAGTCGGATTGATCGATGAAGCGAACAATGTGGTTTTGTTTTTTCCTGGCGTACCGGCCGCCGCCCCCGACACCGACTGCGATTCCAAGAGTACTACGGATAGCAATGGCTCCCCATTTGGATCTTGCCCCTATAAAGCAACACCCGATGAAGTTCTGGGTCTTTTGACCGACGATTTTAACTGCTTTATCGCCACCGCCGCTTACGGCAGTGCCATGGAGCCCAAACTCAAAACTTTCCGCGAGTTTCGCCAAAAGATTTTGTTGCCTCGAACCTGGGGACGAAAATTCGTCAATTTCTATTATGATTTTGGACCCCGGGCCGCGCGCGTAATTTACGGACACCCGGGCCGCCAATGGGTCGCTCGCATGTTCTTATGGCCGGCCTATGCGTTGGCCAAACTGAGTCTGCGCCTCGGATGGTGGCAGGCCCTGACGCTTGTACTCTTAATGATTTCAGGTTTTGTGATCGCCTTTCGCCAGCTCAGCAGGAGGAGATTTGGCCATAACTAAAAAGTGGCCGGGATTTGGCCGCTTCTTTTGGCCCATTGGAATGGGCCTATGCTTGGCTCTTGTTCTCGGATCCCCTAGCGGTCGAGCGCAGGCTCCGTCGTCGATGATGATCGCGCAGCTCGACGATTCGGAGTTGGACGAGGAAGATGATTTCACTCCCGGGCTCGAGCAAGAGATGCAAGAGGCCGATCGACCCGGGCAGCTCCAACCTGAAAGCTCCAACACCGCTGGAACTTTAGATCCGCCGCAAGACTCGCCCAACCAACGCCGTACATCTCTGCCCGGCGAAACGGGCGGCGTGATCTTTGATTGGACAAGATACCAAAATGCGAAACAAGTTCCCCATCCCTTTGCGGAGAAGGGCCTGCTCAAAATCGACAAGAGTCGCAATTACATTTACAAAGTTCCAGAGTCCGAACAAAAGACAGCGGCCTCGCTTCGAGTGGGAACTTACACACCGTCGAACCTCGAAGCCAAACGTGATGATGGGACGACGGTCACTTTTACCGACACCTACGACAAGGCCGACAATCCTTCGATCTACTTCGATTGGGAGTGGCAACTGTGGAAGTCCCCGATCGGCAAATGGGGTATTCAAACCGGTCTAGGCGTTTATCAAGCTCAGGGTAACGGACGCTTCAAAGGCACGGTGAACGCGGGCCTGACTCCCCGAGAGGTCTTTACTTTTGTCGTCATGCCGCTAAACCTAGGCGCTATTTACCGACTTTCCTGGGGACGACGACAAATGTTTGTCCCCTACGGGGTGGCGGGCGGAACGGCCTTCGCCTTCGGAGAATTTCGCGACGACAATGAGGGTCCCAAGTTTGGTGGATCCCTCGGCGCCTACTACGGCGGTGGTGTGGCTTTGAGTCTGACCTATTTCGATAAATACTCACGCCTGCAACTGGACAGCGAGTACGGCATTAACGACGTATTCTTGAATTTAGAATACCGAGGCTACGTCGCTCTCATGCAAAATTTCGACTTCTCCGGCGACATGGTCGCCGGCGGCCTCACCATGGAATTCTAAAAGGTTCGGAGCCGTATTCAAATTGCCAGTGCAACTTTTGTCTTAAAGTAAACTTCGAAGGGGGTCCTGTAACCCAGGACCTTTCGAGGTCTAAAATTTAGACGTTGTTCTAACTTCGATAGCTCTTC
>JBFWON010000126.1:0-10082 GCA_050250515.1 Bdellovibrionales bacterium
CCACTACAATCACTGGACTTCCGTTGTGAAGCCGCTCGAAAAACCACCAGTCGCCTCCAGATTGCTCGGCTGGTTGATAGTGGCCAACGAGCGAGAACTCTTCGGATTCGAAATTGATTTTGTGAGGCAGTAGGAGTGACTGAACCTGGCCGGTTAACTCTAAGTTCTTTTCTAAATTTCGTCGCTCAATTTCGAGCTTAGTAATCTTAGCCGTCACAAACGCGATCGTGATAAGATTTGCCACCCCCGTTAGTAGTCGCACATCCTCAGGATTGAAGCCGCCCTTGGCAATCTGACTGTCCAGATACAAGACTCCTTGAGCCAGGCCTTTATGAACAAGGGGAGCCGCCATTATGCTTCTTAAGTCGTGAACAACAGCACTTTTGGACCCGATGAGTTCGCCCTCTTCTGAGCCCGTCACAAGAATGGGTTTCAGGTCCGTTAGCGTCCGATTGACGACAGTGGAGCTGTACCCCCGAATTCCAGTGATGTCCTTTCTTTGGGAGTCACGAGCAAGAACTAAATCTAAATTGCCGGCATCGTTTTTCAGAAACAGGAGGCCTCGCTGCGCTCCCATCATCGAGATGATTTCGTCCAATGCAATTCGCGCTTGTGCTTCGGGATCCAGTACCGCGCTAGAAGCTAAGCTTACCTCTAACAAAGCCTGAAGCTTGTTGTAGTTACTCGCGGCTTCTATGAAGACGGCAATTTGATTGACGACTCCCTCTAAAAGGCGCCGGTCGTCCGCTGTGAATAGTCCATTCGACATTTTGCTGTCTAGATAAATGGCCCCCAGTGTCTTTTGTCGATAGAGAAGTGGGGCCGCGATGATGCTTCGCAGATCTTGTGCGACTATGCTCTCTGACCCGATGAGTGCCCCTTCGCCGGTACCGGATACGATAATCGAAGTTTTTTCTAACATGACCTTTTCGAGAACGGTGGAACTAAACCCTTTGACATCCTGAATCTGGCGAGCCCCAGAGTCTCGGCCGAAGGTATCGGAGGACCCGTCTTCCTTTTTTATCACAATGATGGCCCGATCAGCCGAAAAAATTCGAACGAGTTCATCAAGTGTACTATTAACTAGTTCTTGAAGGTCACCGTTATGCTGGGCCGAGACGCGCGAAATCGCCAAAAGGGTTTCAATTTGTCGTTGAAGAATCTCGTCGCTTGTATTTGAACCATCGGAGGTCGGGCGCCTTGCTTTTTGCGCGGCGAACTCAGATTGAAACTCCTGACGGATCCGACCTTCACGTTGTCCCCATCCATTTTCTGAGGCGATTTGAGCGGCCTTGTTTGCATGCTTAAACGCGACTTCTTGATTACCGCGCAGGCGAGCCAAATGAGCACGGCTTCTCTCGACCATGAAAAGTCCCCAAGGCGAGCCGCCCGCAATCGCATATTCCTGGGCCTTGGCAAGACTTCGCTCCGCTCTTGCCACCTTGCCATTGTGCAGTTGGAAGTCAGCGAGCAGGGCCCAGTAATGACATAACCAATGCGGCATGGCTCCGGCGACCACCTTTAATTGACTCATGCTCTTTCGAAAAAATGGCTTAGCCATGATTTGCATGTGAGCATCTGCGCCAATCACCCGCTGTAGCGCCGCGTGCGCGGTGTACAGATACATCGTTTTAAAAAACAAGGGAGCGCGTTTTGCGTCTACATTCAGTTTTAAGAAGTTTTCAGCCCAGGTGTCGATTTCCGGGATTAATTCTCCGCGCTCCAACTGCATTAAGGTTCGATGCGCATGAAACCAACACCAGTCCAGTGATCCCTGGGGAATTTTTTGATAAATTTCGATCAGTTCTTTTAGCCGCTTGTCGGCCTCACGCTCCTGTCCAAGAACGCTATAAACCCCCAAGGCCAAGGATTTAGAAACAGCTATGGGACTAAGATTTCGAGTGGATTCCGCCTTTTTCTGGCACAAGTCGGCGATTGTGAGAGCCTCCCTAGCGAGGCCGCGCACCAACAGGTTGTTACCTGCGAGGTCGTTCGCTGTGGAGATGTACCATCGCGGAGCCATCCACCGGCCAAAGGACAAAAGAGAACTTCGCTGAAATTCCTCGGCTTGTTTGGTTAGACCCGCCCAATGGATTCCAAAACCGGCATAAAAGCGCGCTTGCGCGATCATCTGGTTATCGCCCGCTCTTTGCGCGATCTCAATCGAACGTTCAGCCATGGCTAGACAGGCTTGGCCCTGCCGGTGAAACCCTAGCCAAAGGGAGTAGAAGGCCCAGCCAGGCACCGTCTCCAATCGCTCGCCCAACCGGTGCAGTTGATATAACATTCTAGGGACGAGCTGGGCGGTCACATCAAATCTGAGTCCAACAAAAGAGGCAAATGTGCTCGGTCCATAAAGCTGCATTAGAACTCGACGCTGGGTCAGCTCGTCTCCTGTTGCTCTACCGAAACCCCACTGAAAGAATGCAACGATTCTATACTTGGCCCAATAGTACGCGTTCAGAAGAATCGATAGCAGGCGATTGGAAGGAAATCGGGTACCCATGACCCGAAGGCCAAGCTCGCTCTCTTTCCATCCCTTTGATCCCTGGTTTTCGTTAAAGTAGATATTAGTCATCATCGCGCGCACTTGCGCTTGGATCAGCGGTTCTTGGGACAATTTGAGAACGAGTTCACAATGTTCGATGGCCTTTTTGCCCATGCCCTTGCG
Source organism: Bdellovibrionales bacterium (assembly GCA_050250515.1). Taxonomy (GTDB): domain Bacteria; phylum Bdellovibrionota; class Bdellovibrionia; order Bdellovibrionales; family UBA1609; genus JALHOQ01. Next base: position 2,672 of record JBFWON010000126.1, read on the forward strand.
CCAATAGGCCATTCCCAGAGTCTGATGAAGCGCCAGGAGATTGGTGGGCGGAGAACTGGCCAAGGGACCGGTTGCAATTTCATGAGCAGCCTCTAAAAACTCGAGAGCATCATCGTTTGCGAAATTTTCCAGAGATTGCTCGCCAGCTTCAAAACAGGTCTGGTAGGCGCGAGCCGGAAGTTTGTTTCGTTGACCTTGGGCGTAGTGCGAGGCAAGGGCATAGAAGTCTACGGCTGTGGTACCGGTGTCCATTGACTCCGCGATATTCTGATGCAGAGTTCGTCTCCTCTCAGGATCGAGATCTGAAAGGAGGGCTTCTAGGATGCGATCGTGCACGAAAGCATAGCGATCGGCTCCAGATTGCTCAATTAAGTTGGCCCGACTTGCTTCCACCAGTGCCCTATCGGCGAGAGGATCATTCTTGAGTACTTGACGTACTAGAGAATCCTCAAATTTGTTTCCGATAGTGGCCGCTAACTGTAGAACATCTCGGGTCTCCTGTGAGAGATTGCGCATTCGAGCCAGGATTAGGTCCGACACGTCGGCGGACACTATTAGATCGTCCAATCGAGCGGTGTCGACTACCCAGTGGTCTGCTTCACGATGCATAATCCTGGCGTCGAGCTTGGCGTAAACGTATTGAGAAACTACAAAGGGGTTTCCATTTGCTTTAGTTGCCAGACGCTCGTCTACGTTTTCGTCAATTTTATGTCCACCCAGCTGGGCGCGCACGATCTCCTTAAGCGATTCGGGCGATAGTGGGCGAAGGCTGAGTTTTCGAATTCTTCCAGAAGACCAAAGCGAGAGGACACGCGTTAGTGCGTCTTGACTGGCCGGATCGTTTCGAGCTGTGGCCAGTAGGACTAATGGGGACTCCTGCAGTCGTTCCTGAATGAGAGTTAGGACGCCAAGGCTTGCTTGATCGAGCCATTGTACGTCGTCTATATGGAGTACGATTCGTGTCTGAATCTTCGCAAACGCAGTGAAAAATTCAGCTAAGCCCGAGAAAAACTCTTCCTGCGAAATCGATTTTTGTTCAGACTCTTCCGAGATGGCTAAATTGAGGCGCTGCGCGATTCCCCGAGACAATCGCCTGACATAAATTTCTCGACCCTTAGCTACGGAAGAAAGGTTATTAAGTCGTTCGGTTTGATCTTGTTCGGGTAGAAACTGCATTTCGCGAAGGTAGCTCTCTACAGCTTCTCTCAGAGGGCCGAGCGGGGTTTGTTCGGCAATTTGGCATTTGCCGGAGAGGACCGTTCCTTTTTTATCTGCGATTCGATCAATAAACTTTTTGATTAAATAGGATTTTCCGCTACCAGGTTCACCCTCAATTAAAAATCCAGAACCTGAGTCGAGTCCACCTTGTAGAACTACACTCTCCAGTAGTTCCATCTCAGTTTCTCGCCCGAGTAAGGGCATTTCGTTCTGCCGACCAATCTTAAAATCGCGCTGTCCGAGGAGCACGTGACCGTCATTTTTTAGTTTCTCCGCCAGGGTCGACAAGTCGGTAAGATCGGCGATGAGCCCCTCGGCGGTCTGGTATCGGTCGGTAGGGGCTTTGGCCAAAAGCTTTTCGACAATCATGGTGAAGATACGCCCGATCGAGGGATTGAGTTCTCGCAGATTGGGTGGTTTTTCTTCTAAGTGTTTTTTAAGAAGTTCGCTTACGTCCTCGCTCGCAAATGGTGGCTGGCCCGCCGCGCACTGAAACAGAACGACCCCAAGCGAATAGAGATCACTTGTGGCATCAACTGGCGCATTAAGAACTCCCGACTGCTCAGGGGCCGCGTAGACAAATGTGCCCACGGCCTCGCTGCTCATGCTTCTAAGGTTGGCGTGGCCTTCGGCGAAACCGAAGTCAATCAGCTTGGGATGAAAGGGGGGAGTGACAAAAATGTTGTCTGGCTTGATGTCGCGATGAACTATGCCGTTTCTGTGAACTTCCGCCAGTGCTCCTGCCAAGCCTATGGCAAACTCGATGAGGCTGGCTTCATCGAATTTGTTTGTCTTTAGCCACGCCGAAAGTTCTTGTCCCTGTAGAAGCTCCATGGCCACAAAGGGCAAGCCTGCGCTTTCACCGAGTTCAATGATCTTTACCAGAGAGGGGTGTTTCATCCTCTGAAGGGTTTCAGCCTCCTTACGAAATCGAAGTGCATGGTTTATCGAGTCACCACCAAGATCGTTGCGCATGACTTTCAGAGCGAATTCTTGTGACTCCTTACGAGCGAGGTACACGCGACTGGTCGCGCCGGTGCCGATTTCACGGACGATCTCGTAACCGCCGATCTGCGAGGCACTCACATCTATGTCTTGTCGCTTGCTCAAGGCCATACAATATATTGATCCTTTAATTTCATATCGGAAGGAGGGGGCGTTCAAATGACCCTAAAGCTCAAGAATCGATTAAGTCTTCTCCACTTTGTGGGAACCTAGGCTTACGTCGCAGCCGGAAACACCAGACCTTGTGACACCCTCTTTGATCACTGGCATTATGAGAGTCTATGCAGTCATTGGGTCGCGACATAGCGGAGTTTGTTACAGCGCTTGAGTATCAAGAAATTCCCGATACGGCCCTCATAGTGGCTAGACACAGTCTTCTCGACTGGACAGGCTGTGCACTGGCCGGGAGTCGCGAATCTTTGGCTCAGAAATTATCTACGCTGATTACTCCCTCTGACCAAGCCACTTGGATCGGGCGTGAAGTGCAAACAACGTCTTCGTGTGCCACATTTTTAAATGCCGTCAGCGGGCACATACTTGATTTCGACGATACATTAAAAACCATGAATGGACATCCGTCGGCGACTCTGATTCCCGCGTTGTTGGCACTCGCCGAATCGTATAGGCTAAGCGGGAAAAAATTTCTTACGGCACTGGTCGCTGGGCATGAATGTCTGGCACGACTTGGACTCTACCTCGGTGACAGCCACTATGAGTCCGGCTTTCACGCCACTTGCACAATAGGAACAATAGGAACTGCGGCCGCGTGCGTGAAATTGCTGGATGGGTCAGTGGAACAGGTTCAGCATGCTATGGCACTTGCGGCGAGCATGAGCGCCGGATTGCGAGCTTCGTTCGGGACCGAGTGCAAGCCCATTCAGGTGGGACACGCGTCGGAAACCGCACTAAAGTCGGCAAAGTTATCCATGCTTGGACTGCGCGGTAGAGAAGACATTTTGGAGTGCCCGGATGGCTTCGGAAGCACGCATTCTGGTTTGATGAACAAGGAGATAGCCATCGAGGGCCTTGCGTCCCTGTGGAGATTTACAGATCTCACATTCAAACTCTACCCAGCCTGCAATGTTTTGAGCGCTCCTATAACAGCCGCTCTTAATCTTCGGTCGAACCCGTCTTTTGAGCTCGGAAACATCCAGAGAATCACTATAAAACTGGCGCCGTACGCACTCAATATTTGTCGCTTCAGAAATCCCAAGTCTCGCGCGGAGGCCAGTTTTTCCCCGCCGTTCGTGGTCGCACTGTCGCTACTGGATTTAAAACCAGAAGATCCGGCTTCTTATTCAATCCCCATCCTCAGCGATCCTCGTATCGCCCGCATGATCGACCTTACCACTGTAGAGTCGAGTGCTGAACTTTCGCACCTTGAAGCCGAGGTTCGGGTTGAAGGTCGAGATGGGAAAATGACAAAGTGTCGAACAATTGGGGGGCAGCCATCAGAAAATCCCCTGGACCTCAGGGAAGCACTAAGCTCCAAATTCGCATCGCTCAACTCATTATTTGTTCGCGATTGTAATCGTCTGGTTGAGCGCCTTTTAAATGTCGACAAACAAAATACCTTAGACGATTTGTTTCAATCCTGAATAAACGGTCACCGAGGCCTAAGGCCAGTCAACCCATTTGAGCTTAAAGATGGCTATTGGCCTGGCCGATGAATAACCTGAACTTTAACAAAGGAACCAAGCATGACTCCTTCCCAAATTCTGCAGGGGATTAAAAGCGACCATATGAATCCGACCAAGAGCGCGTCCATCGCGCATGAGTTGATTGGCTTGGCCAAAAAGGCGCTTGTGGAGTGCGACTCTGATAGCAACGAAGAGTACCAGAAAATCATGTATTACGTTCATTACCTTCATAGCAATGAAAACTATGGGTTTTGCAACTACCTCGCCGCACTAGTTGAACCGCTTGAAGCGCAAAAAGTGGAACTAGAAAAATTAAAAAAGCCGCTTTCAAATTCGGACTTTAGGAAGCAACTTGACGGGCTCGGCGGATCGAGAGTTAGGGTTGATCATCCAATGACCATCCATCTTCTTTCTGACAAGGCGAACATGGATGAAGTGAAGTTTTACCTCCTCCACAATTGGTATCGCGCCCGCTATTTTTACAAGATTATCGCGGACCTTGCTCAGCGGGTGGATCTGGATATGGCCGGAATGTTTTATGACAATCTTAAGGAAGAGACTGGGGGTGAGCATGGCGAAGCCGATGCTCACACGAAGTTCATTGAGAAACTCGTGAAGCACATGGGGATCCCCTGTCGGTACGATGATACTCCCGGCATGGTCGAAGCACTTGAATATTTAAATCATAGGAAAAGATGCTCACGATCGCCCAACATTGCATGGGGAGTCGGTGTCTTTTATGCCATCGAAAGCACAGCCGGTGGGTTTGCCACAGTTCAAAAAATGTTGGACGGTAAGGGAATTTCGAAAGAGTTTACGCAGTTCCACTCGCTACACTCAACTGTAGATTGTGACCATGAGCGCTTGGTTATGGATGCAGCGGCCGCTCGATTCACTGATACTCACACGCAAGAAATTATTTTCTCTTGCGTCCGCCACCACCAAAAATTATCGACCAAGTACTTTGATGCCATCTGGAGGGATATGCGGCAGGCTTCCGAAAAATTGCGTCAAGCCGCTTAAAGATGGCTGTTATTCGCGACTATTTTATTCGAACGTTTTCTTGCGACATCCGATCTTTAGCGGTGCTTCGGATGTTTTTGGGCGCGTGGGTTGTTTGCGACGTCACCGCGAGGGCTTTCAACCTTGAGCGGCATTACAGCGATAATGGTTTTATTCCGACCGAGCTCGCAATGGCCATGGTTCGAGATGATTTCGGTTGGAGTCTCAATTTCGCGAATGGTTCCCTTGCCTACCAGGGCCTAATTTTTGCATCTGCATTATTGTGTGGCGTAGCCCTGTTCATTGGCTATCGAAGTCAACTGGCTTCGTTCTTGTGTTATGTGCTTTTGGTCTCCATTCAAAATCGCTTTCCTATGGGCGTCTTCCCGGGTGATTTTGTCTCAAGATCTTCGTTGCTCATCGGAGCTTTTCTACCTCTAGGCGCCTATTGGTCCTATGACTGCCGAGGATCTACTCCGAAGTATTGGAGCGTATTTAACCCAGGTACTTTCGCATTCACAGCTTTTACAATCGCGTTCATCATATTCACAGGTTTTTCCAAGACGGGTGAATCATGGAGTGATGGAACTGCCGTTTTTTACGTGTTAAATAATATTCGACAGTCGAGTCGCCTATTCGACTTTCTCTTGGATTACCCTCATTTAACAGCCTTCCTAACTCACACTACCGTCATAGCGGAGATGGTGGGAGGATTCCTACTTCTTTCTCCTTATTTCTTTGGGCCGCTTCGAACTTTGTCCTCGTTGGCGATGTCCACACTTTTAATCGGATTCGGACTGGGAATTCAGCTTTGGTTACTCCCCTTTTTACAAGTGGGATGCATGATCGGCATTATGCCCGCTTGGTTCTGGACGACCTTCTTTGGACTCAAAAAGACCGATTTTTCCCCCTTAGTGGTTGGATTTCGTGCGGCCCGACTGTCCTGGATAGCATGTGGAATCGTTTCCTTTGTGATGGTAACTGATCATGTTAGAAAAATGTTCGAAGCGAGCAACATACGGGTGGAGGCTTTGGAGTTTCCAGAGCCAATTAGAGTCTTTTCCCTGGCCCTTGGATTAAAGAATCCGTTCGCCATGTACCGTGCGCCCGAAAAAAATTTTAATGGTTGGGAAGTTCTCGTCGGCAATTTGGCAGACGGCCGTCAGGTCAATTTGATCACTAAAGAAGCAGCTCACTTTGACGTTCCAAAGAGCATTTTAGAAAATTATGGCGGATTCAGGGATAGGCGGCTGTTTCGCTTTCTTGGTCTAAAGGTGACAGGCGTGTCGTTGAATTGGGATGTGTACAATCTCGCAGTGGAATCTTATATAGCCAAGTATCATTGTGCCAAGTGGATAGGCGATCAAACTGAGGGCGAGCTACGGTCCGTGCAATTTTGGCGCGCCCAGTATGACAATACCATGTCCCCCGAAAGGCGATCCAACTTTCGCAAGGAGCTATTCGCTGAGTTCGACTGTGCCGCTATGGACAGTTATCGCTTTAATGCTGGGGGGAAAAATTAGCAACTCAACTTTTATTATCGATTATGTTGTCCACGGCGGAGGCTATGCGAATGAGGCTACCCGTGCGGTCTTTGCGGAAACGACCAGATTGCAAAGATGGTTAGATGTGGAAGTGGCACTTGCGACCGCGCAAGAGGCCCTTGGTATCGTTCCAATCGGGGTTGCCGCAGAAATGCGCAAACATGCCGATATTCGACTCTATAATCTTGAACATCTGAAAGAGCGGACCCGAGTTACAAAACACTCGTTAATGCCTCTCTTGACGGCTTTGGAAAGCAGGCTCAGTCCGTTTGCCTGTGCGCATCTTCACAGAGGGGCGACGACCCAGGATATTCAAGATACAGCTTTGGCGCTCGAAATGCGGGACATTTTCGCTCTGATGCGGCGGAAGATTCACGAAACCCTTGAGCTACTGAAAACTTTAATGCAGTCCCACCAATTTACCCTGATGGCCGGCCGAACCCATTCGATGCCCGCCTCTCCCATCACTTTAGGAATCAAATTTGCTGGGTGGGCAGACGAACTGATGCGTGACTTGGAAAGATTGGACCAAGCCGAGAAGCGTGTCTGCGTAGTACAATTGTTTGGCGCAGTCGGGACGCAAGCCAGCTTTGATTCCCGTGGACAAGACCTAATTAAAAAATTCGCAGAACTTCTGGGATTGGGCGTTCCCTCGACTAGCTGGCATGCCTCAAGAGATCGTGTAGCAGAATTCACATTTGTTCTAGCTATGGTGGCGAGCTCGCTTGCACGGTTTGCGGACGAGCTTAGGACCTTAAACAGAGTCGAGATTCGTGAAGTCATCATGGGTTTTCAGCCGGGAGAAATCGGTAGCAGCTGCATGCCACACAAACGGAATCCAGAAGATGCGGAACAGATTGTGGTTTTAGGTCGTCTTGCGAAGGCTCAGGTAGGCCCAATGTTGGAAGCCATGATTGTGGAGCACGAACGGGATTACAGAGGCACGCGGATGGAATGGCCTTGTGTAATGCAAGCAGCCCACTACTCTTACAATGCAGCATA
>JBFWON010000127.1:0-10035 GCA_050250515.1 Bdellovibrionales bacterium
TCACTCGAGCTTGGGGTACAAAACTCCAGCAAAATTCGAGGAAGAGGTGATGAAACTAAAACCCGCTGATCGGCCCGTGCAGAAGATTTGGGGCTGGACTGTCTAAGATAAGGGGCTCATTCCAGTTTAATGATGGCGTTTATCTTTCTCCCGCCAACTACGGGTGATCTAATTCTTAATCTTGAAGCGGTGTAGAGAACTTTGAGTACTCGGCCCTCGCCTCCTTCCCAAAATCTATCGATTTTTCTTTCTCGGCTTCGACGAGAGCAGGGGAATCGGGCTTCTTCGACTTCGTCAGATCATGTAGTCGAAGAAGGTATCTTCGAGTCAACGCAGTGTTCTCGGATTGATTAAGCCGTTTAGCGGCAGAAAGCGCGTTGGTGTTATTCAAGGCCAATACATTAGCAGTGACATCGCCTAAAAGATCGCTGCCAGACGAAAATTTATCGCCGTCTATCATTTGCATCAGAGAAATACTAAAAACGACTGCGGCACTTTTATTATCGATCGATTTGAATTCTGATGGAGGAAGCGCAATCAGTTTTGCACTGCCAACTTTCATCGAAAGAAGCTGGGCCTTAATGAAGGGGTGAAGCGTCGATGATTTTGCAAGAGAAACAATCCAGAGATCGTTCAGACGGCTGGAGTCAATCCATATACCACTCTGAGTAATAGAAAACCCAATCGCGACAAGCGAACCCACCTTTGGCGACGGCCCACGGCCTTGCCTCACAGGAAATGCAATCGGCGTCTGCAAATTTGTAGGAATTTTGCCGAGAAGCTTGTCAAAAACGCTCTCAGGAGGCGCCGTTTTCGCTAAACGTCCATCATCAAAGACCGAACCATTGCCAGACTTTTGTGCTAAGTCTCTTGAGCTTTCACCGACCTTATTTTTAATATCAGGGTTAAAGCCCATTTGGACTATTCGACGGATATCTTCGATATGTTTTGAAGTCAAAATGGTATTGGGCTTCAACTGGGCCTGAAAAAATTTATGCATAAAGGTGTCGCCATGAATATCCTGCGCATTTATATCACCTCCCTTTTCCGTAAAGGCTTTTAGCAGTTTCATGGTCATAAAATGGGGTGGCATGAAGTTTGGTTGTGCCTGGGCCCAAAGAATGAGTGCAGATTGCTGCTCATTGTTCAAAATCTTAGGGTTTGCGCCGGAGCTCAGGAATTGCAAAGCTTCGTCGTATTTTGCGTATTTGGTAAGTACCAAATGCAAGACCGTGTTGCCATCTATATCTTGCGTGTTTAAATTTGGTTTCAGCTTCATGATTTCTAAATAGCTTTTATATGAGTCAAAAATCTCTTGGGCCCCATCAGTCAGTAATTGCATTAGAATTGTTCGCATCTTTGGGCCGAACCTAATGTTAATATGGTCCTGGTCGACGCAAGGGGAATTTAGCAAGAGTTTTAACTCTGGATTCTTCCACGTAGAGTCACAAAAATCGCGAAGTTCGGCCGATGATGGGAACAGATCAAAGCAAGTTTTTAGGTCCTGATTGTTAATTCGATCGAGCGGAAATTTCACGTCTTTAAACCTCTGGCAGGTCAAAGGTGATTTAGGCGTGGCGATTAACTTGTCCCAACATTTATGTTTGCCGTAGTGGTCATTAATATTCGAGCACATCGATGGATTTTCTAGTTCATGAGCAAGACGGGAGAAGCAAACTTGTTGATCAAGCGATATATCACATGTCATTGTCTTACCCATCAAACCGATCACCAATTCGGGCCGGTTCCGGCATATCATCACCACGAGAATCAAAATGATTGGGTAAATTGCGAATGCTGGGGTTCGCAATATTGTTTTGCCGAGATATCTCCAGCCGCCAATATTCTTGGCTGCAGCATTCGTCACTAGAAAACAGGTGCATCCAGTGAGCAAAAACGGAAACCAAAGCAGGAGCCCAGTCATTCCAAGAATCATCAGTAAGATGCCATTTATGGGAGCAGGCGCAAAACCGATGGCCAGGCCTAAAAACAGCGCGATCCCTTGTGGAAGATTCGCGCGGAACAATTGAGAATCAATGGCGGACGATTTGCCACCTTTATGGGCCGACCATCGTAAGAGCAAAGCTTGCGAGCAACACCAAACGAGCGCAACCAGAGCTGCCAATAATAAACGAGGATGGCTGTAGGCCGGCCACGAACCTTGGCTGTCGCCAACAGCCAACAATGTCAACCCCAGTGTTAATGGGTTCCCCAAGCAGAAGACGAAAGCCACAAAGTAGAGGTAAGGAATACGCTTCAATTTAAAAAATGTTATCTGCCAAGATGCATTAGCGCAAGACGGGAAAAGGCGTTTCATAGAGACCGTTGGTCAATTTTTTCAGGGATTTATGGTTCTATGACCAATGATTCAAACCCGCTCCCCGATCACAAAAGCACTTAAGATCCGAACTCGTAGTGCCGGCGGAGACATTGGATAGGTTTAGGCCCAGTCGCGTCCGGCGATGCGGCGGCGCTTGACGCGGCGACGGTGGAAAAGGGGCGGACTCCTTTAGCTGCACCAGTTTTTCGGTAAAACAATTTTGCTGACTTCGCTGGCGGTGAGTCCGACGAATTGAGATCCTCGGCGTAGAATCAGTCGTTTGCCGCGGGCGGATCGATTGGTAAGAAGTTTGATCTGGCCAAATCCATTGACGTCAGTGGCCGTATGCCCCTTTTGTCCCGCCAGCGTCCAACTGATGTTGCGGGAAGTGATGGGCTTAGTTTCCGGAACATGGCTGATGGTTCCCTCAGAATCCCGACAAACCAATTGAAAATGGACCACGGTTAAATACCGACTGTCACATCCATGGTTCGAAATTCCGAGCGTGCAGGGGTTGAAGAGCTTTTCTTCGTGCCCGAGGTCAGACGCGCCTCGAATCATGCGCAGTTTCGATTCCGCCGCATCCATCATTTCTTGGAGTGAGACAGAGGGGGCGGCCACGGGTTCTGGCGCGGGCTCAGGAGCCTTTGGAGTCGTCGAGCAGGCCGAAATCATCAGGCAAATCGAGGTCACAGAGGAAAGACGTTGGATCGATGTCAACATGGGGCTCTTATCGGAGAACGGAGAAGAGCCCTTGAGTTATAGGAAAATCGTCAAATTACTGGCTGCACTTTTCGCGAGTGATCTCGCTTTTGCCCAAAACAGTGACACCAGAATCTTCATCACCACTGCCTAGGACTGTGGCCCCGGTGTTCGATGCCGTGAATTTAGCACCGCATCCGAGCTCGATTTGAGTCTTACCCAAGACAGCCACACTGCTCTTTAAACAGTACCAGCCATTGGGGTTAAGAAGTTTAACCACCTGTTTGGACATCACATTGACGGTGGGCTTAACTAAAATGAGCTCGGGCTGCTCGCTCTTGGCATCGTCTTTTAGCTCGCCACCAATGCCCATGATTTTGACCTTCGCACTGATGGTTCGAAAATCATTCGAATGGCCCTTAAACGGATGGTCCTTCCAGTTGGAAAGACAAACGTCAATTTCGTCTTGGTCAGTGGCCATAGCAAAAAGCGGAAGAGCCAATAACAACACCAGCCAATTTTTCACCGTGAACCCCTTTCTTAGGAAAACCACTTTCGCACGCGCTGACAAAAAGCACTGGGATTTTCGAGATTCCAGCAGTGCCCAACTCCCTCTAAGACCTCGAGTTGGGCCGCGGGCATAAGCTTGGCCAACTCCTCGGAGTCTTTCAGCGGGATAATTGCATCCTCACGTCCATGGACAATCAACGTTGGGATCTTAACCGTTTTGGCGGGTGCACGCAAATCGACGGTTTTTAGAATTTCGAGGACCGAGGATCCAATGCCTCGAACGGCTTTATAGGCATCCTCAGCGATCTGATCTTTAAAAGACTCGGCAATATGATCGTGACGTAGGACCGTGCTCAAAATAACAGTGCGAGTCAAATCTCGACTCTGTGCCATCTGGCGAAAAGCTTCATACATGCTGTCATCAAACACCACGCCACCGGCCCCTACAGGGTCGAGTAACATCGCCTTGCTCACCAGATCGGGTCGCAAGATCATCATTTGCAGAGCAATCAGTCCACCCAGTGAATGGCCAACCAAATTGATTTTCTTTATGCGTTCTCGTTCCAACAAATGAATAAAGTCTTCCGCTAAATTGGCGATGCTGAAGACTTCAGCCGGCGGCCACTCGGGATTTTGCCCACAGCCCCGCCAGTCGGCAAAAATAAGTGAGGCGGGCCCGGTCGAACCCAGTTTACGCCATTCTCCCAGCATGGGCTGCCACCAAGCGGTGGAAGCCAAGTTGCCGTGGATGAACAAGATATTATCGGCGGCCTGATTCGGGTACCGTTCGCAATAAAGATTCACAGTTCACCTCTTTTCCTAGCGGGATCTCCACCTGACCGCTGATTGCAACCTCCTGATAGGGATCTGCTTCAAAGGTCAGTCCGCGATGGAGATCGGGATTGTTGTTCAAAATTTCAAGCAACCAGCTGGCCACGATCTTGGGCCACTCTTCGGGAATTTTATGCTTGGATCTTTGCACTTTCAAAAAGCTGGCCTTAGCCGCATCCGGCACGGCATTCCAAAAGAACAAAATGCGCTCTAAGAACACATACTGGTCGTTGACGGCGGCCATAAGGTGAATTTTTCCATTGGGGAGGCGCGGGGCGGTTTCAACGGCATTCCAGTGCTTGGCACCTTTGACCATTCGATAAACCGCTTCCAGCTTATACGGATTTTCCAGAACGATCGGCTCGGCCGATGGATAAGTGGTGTACACTAGCTGGCGCAGGTAAAAGTCATACAACTCATCATCGGTTCGCGGATCAAACGGGAACATCATGCGATGGGCCGCAATGGATTTCTTCAGCAGCTGATCTTGAGTTTCGAGGCGCTCCAAAAAGGGAGCAATGGGAATGAAATTATCAAAATGATCCGGATACATCGAAGCATAAAGAAGGGCGACTGCGCCACCATAGGAAAGACCGGCCACCGAAACGGGACCCTCGATATTGAGTTTTTGCACCAAGTCTCGTAAATCGCGAACTTGATTCTCAATCGGGATATCCTGCCGCGCCGGCGCCTTTTCGATCAGCGTGCGACCCATGCCTTCCATATCGTAGGTCACGATGCCGAGGCCAGGATCTTTTGCAATAAGGGCTTCAACCAAATCGCGGTATTGACGGGTGGAGTAGGTCAAGCCATTCAACAGGAAAAGAGTCGGTTTTCCATCTTGCGCCGGATAATGCTCCACATAGAGTTTAGCGCCAGGACGAATTTCAACAAAGCCAGAGCTGGGTGAAGTTTTGGCGAAGGCCGGGCTCGCTCCCCAGTAAGCAAGCACGATCACCAAAATTTTCAACATTTAGAGTACCAGTCCGCCGTCGACCGAAATGACTGCTCCGTTAATGTAGGAGCCCCAATCACTAGCTAAAAACATGCAGGTGGCCGCAATATCCATCGGTTCACCCAAACGTTGAACTGGAACCTTGCTCGCAATACCATCCAAGACTTCCTTGGGCATGGCCTCTGTCATTTTAGTTCGGATAAAGCCAGGCGCGACCGCGTTGGCGGTAAATCCTTTGCGACCCAATTCTTTGGCCCACGTCTTGGTCATTCCCACCACGCCGGCTTTAGCCGCCACGTAGTTGGTCTGACCAAAATTTCCGTAAAGAGCGACGACGCTGGCTAAATTGATAATTCGTTTGGGTTGGCTGCTGTCGAATTTTTCCAACAGTGTCTTTGTGATGTTGTAAACGCCGGTCAGATTGGTTTGGATGACTTGATCAAAATCTTCGTCTGTCATCTTCGAAAAGCTTTTGTCACGGGTGATACCAGCATTGTTGATCAACACATGAAGCGGAGCCTTTAACTGACTGGCCATTTCTTTGCAGCTCGTTCGGTCTGTGACGTTGACTCGTGCCGTATGCAATTCTCCGATTCCAGCGAGCTCTTTCTTGGCGGCATTGAGCGCGTCTTCGGCGTAATCCGCGATCGTGACACGAGCGCCGCAGTTGAGAAATTGCTTGGCCGTTTCGAAACCGATCCCTTGAGCGCCACCAGTGACGAGCACATGGCGCCCTGAAAAATCAAAACAGAGTTTGTTCAAGTGAGTTCCCCTTGCTTTTTCCAAGGATTCTTAGCTATTTTCGCGTGTCTTAACAAGGAGCAAACATTATGCGGCGAGCTGTGATCCGAGGGACTGGGATGTATGCACCAGAGAAAGTGGTGCGCAATCAGGAGTACAATGAATTGTACGGTAAAGACGTCGACACGTTTCTCCGCGAGAAGCGTAATATATTTGAGCGCCGCTTTATGTCCAAGGATCAAGCCACATCGGACCTAATCGTTCCTGCTGCTAAGGAAGCTTTACAAAACGCTAGAGTAAATGCTCTAGATTTAGATCTGGTTATCGTCTCTACTGACACGCCGGATTATTTGTCTCCCAGTACGGCGGCTGTTGTTCAGCATCGTTTGGAGGCCAAAAACGCCGGTGCCTTCGATATCAACTCCGCCTGCGCGGGCTTCGTGACGGCGCTGGATATGGCGAGCAAGTACATTCAGGCGGATCCCCAGTTTCGAAATGTTCTTGTGGTTGGGGCTTACGGAATGACGAAGTACCTCAACTATGATGATTACAAGATCGCGACACTATTTGCGGACGGGGCCGGCGCGGTTGTGGTGCAAGCTAAAGAAACCGATCAAGAAGAGGGTGTACTGGCCTCCACGCTTTATGCCGATGGCCAGTATCATGATTACATGGGCATCTATGCCGGTGGGACTCGCACTCCCGTGACCCATGAAGTGATTGAACAAAAAAGGCACCTGCTCGATTTTGCTAAGAAGATTCCGATCGAAACCAATGGGACGCACTGGCCGAGACTGACCAATATTTTGTTGGATCGGTTGCACAAAACGAAAGACGACATCGATCACTTTTTTCTGACCCAAATTAACATTCAAAGCATCTATGAAGCTTTAGACAATTTGAAACTGCCTCATTCGAAATCCCATAACATCATGGACCGCTATGGTTACACGGGTAGCGCTTGCATCCCGATGGCCCTGCACGACGCCGTTCTTCAACACAAGCTAAAGAAAGGGCAGTTGGTCTTTATGCTAGGTAGTGGTGGAGGCCTCTCAATGGCCGCCACCAGTTTGGTGTGGGACTATGACACTTGATTGGTTAAAGCAGTGGTCTAAGTACTCGCCGCAAGCCGTAGCCCTTCAAATGGGCGAGACTGGACAGGCTTATACTTATCAGGAATGTTTTAACATCGCCTGCCGACTGGCCTTTGTTCTTAAATCTCGTTTTCAAGTCGGCCCGGGGGATCGGGTGGCTTGTATGTCGCAGAATGAGCTTGAGTACATCTTGCTTTTCTATGCGACTCAGCGCTTGGGTGCGATATTGGTGCCGGTGAACTTTCGCTTCACCTCGCCCGAAGTGGAGCACATTGTGCGAGACTGTGGCGCCAAGCTGCTGATTGCGCAGGAGTGTTTTCAGGACGTGGTCGCGCCGTTAAAGTCCCATCTTGAAGTTTGGAATTTTGATGGAACTCATTCTCTGCAAGAGGCCTGCATCGGTGCTTCCGATCGCATCATGGATTTTCACGGAGATTTTGAAGATCCTGTGATGATTCTTTACACCTCGGGGACGACCGGGTTTCCAAAAGGGGCGGTGATTTCCCATCGCATGCTGTTTTGGAATTCAGTCAACACCGGGCTGCGCTTGAACCTCACGCAAAAGGATGTGGTGCTTACGTTTTTGCCACTCTTTCACACCGGGGGGTGGAATGTTTTGACGACCCCCTGTTTGCACCGGGGCGCGCGCGTGGTTCTGCTGAAGAAGTTTGACGCCGATTTGGTACTGAAGTTGACGGAGAAAGAAAAAGTCTCCGTGCTCTTTGGTGTGCCGACCACCATGGATTTTCTAGCGCGCTCGCCGTTTTTTGGTGATGTGGATCTGTCGTCGGTTCGCTATGCCATCGTGGGCGGGGAGCCAATGCCGCTGGAGCTGATTGAGACCTGGGAGAGTCGGGGCATTCCCGTTCGTCAGGGTTACGGTCTGACGGAATTTGGTCCGAATGTATTCTCATTGAACGAAGAGCATAGCCGCAGCAAGATGGGTTCCATTGGATTCCCCAATTTTTATATCGAAGCCCGGGTGGTCGATGATGAATCCGTCGATGTTAAAAATGGCGAGATTGGCGAATTGATTTTGCAAGGTCCGATGATCATGTCGGGTTACCATAATCATCCAGAGGCCACCGCCAAAACCATTCGCGACGGATGGCTCTACACCGGCGACCTCGTTCGTCAGGATGAAGAAGGCTTCTTCTATGTGGTGGGCCGCAAGAAGGAGATGTTCATTAGCGGCGGAGAGAATGTGTACCCGGCGGAAATTGAAAAAGTCCTTCGACAGGTGGAAGGCGTAAGGGAAGCCGCTGTGGTCGGCATTAAACATGCTCGGTGGGGTGAGGTCGGTCGTGCGTTCGTCGCGGTCGATGATCCCAAGCACGTCACACGTGAGCGTCTGGTGGATCACTGCTTGAAGAATCTAGCGAAATTCAAAGTGCCAGCCGATATCGTTTTTCTGCCAGAGCTGCCCAAAACCGAAAGCGGCAAGATCGCCAAAAAGGTCCTCCACGAACTCGTCCTCTAAAAAGGAGTCCGCCCCTTTTCCACCGGCGGCGCGTTATTATCTGTAACCTTTTGTCGGTGGACGCGAATGTATATGCAGGACTTGGGGGGATTTAAAAATGTTAAAGCTTCTTTTGGTATTGGCAGGCTTTCAAGCCTCAGCGGCTGATTCCGAATACTTCTTATTGCCTGCGGCCGCGCGCCTAGAAGGTGTGGGTGCGATCTATGGCCTGGCGGCGGGCGCGCCCTATGTGGTGGGTGGGGCTAGCTTTGGTCAGGTCGAGGCCCAAGGACTCATGATTCATAACATACCCGTGATTTCGAATCGATTTCGAGTGCGGGCGGGCTTTGGCAATCTATCCAAAGCTCGCTTCAATACGAATTACGGGCGCGGGTTCACCAACGGTTCGCCCTTTGAGCAAGAGGTCTCTGGTCAGGCGTATGGGATTGGACTGCAGTCCCTCTGGCTTAAGGAGCGCTTGATATTCGAGGTCGGGATGGTTCAATCCGAAGTCAACTTGGACAAATACTACCTGTCCGGCGTGGAAGTCGTTCGTCCCAATAAGAGCAACTATCATCCCGTAAAAACCGATTCGAAGAGTGTGTCCGTGAAATGGGATTCAAAACCGGAGCGAACTTTTTCGGATGCGGCATTGAACCTCGGACTCTCGGCGGTTACGGCCGAGGGTCGAGCGGGACAAAGTGATCAGCTCCTGCTGAGCTACGATGCTGAGCTTCAAATTCCAGTGGTGGATTTTTTGAGTCTTCATCCATCCTTTAGGTGGAGTGATGCGCTCATTACCAAAAAGGCCTCGCGCTACGCGGACCCCGCGAGCGTGACATCGGCGTTAGGCACCAACTGTACCTCACTCACAGACGCTGAGGAACGGTCCCGGTGTCAGACTCTTGAAAATGAATTAGCGGCCTATATTGCCGCTAGCAACTCCCACGGCACGGCTTTACCAGCAGGGGGCAGCGGTGGAGTCAGGTCCTTTGACGAACTTTCACTCAGAGCCGCGCACACCCGCGTGGCCAGTCTAGAAGCGCGTGTGAGAATTCATGAACATGTGCAGCTGGTGCCTTCTTACGATCTGGGTTGGAGCGCGGACAAAGAATCAGAGGTTTTTGATAGGGCCGTGCAGGCTTACGGCGTGGCTTTGCGTGCTCCGTTTTCAAAATTCGCTCTTCGGCTCGCTTATGCGCAGTCGAACGAACAATCCGCCTGGTACTTTTTGTTTGAACGATGACGCGCCGGTCGGAGACAAGTTAGCAGGCACCTTTAGAGGTGGAGCT
The DNA here is from genome assembly GCA_050250515.1 of Bdellovibrionales bacterium. Classification (GTDB taxonomy): domain Bacteria; phylum Bdellovibrionota; class Bdellovibrionia; order Bdellovibrionales; family UBA1609; genus JALHOQ01. The sequence continues at coordinate 9,905 of JBFWON010000127.1, forward strand.
GCAGGGTTGCCATAAAACTAAGGATATTTGAGGAGTCTTGATAAACAGTGACACCGCTTGCTTGCAGCGGTTGATGGCCGCTCAGCCAGTGCCAGCTACAATGGTTATGCGTCTTGTCCACTGGTGACGTC
>JBFWON010000128.1:0-9980 GCA_050250515.1 Bdellovibrionales bacterium
GTCTTGCAGGATTTTTCGCACAAAAATACTCCTGATTCTAGAAAAACAGCAAAACGCTCAAGAATTCCCCTATTTTAGAGTAACCCTAGGTGAATGAGAAGCTAGAGAGCAAATGCTGCTTCAATTTGAGACGGTTTATTGTTTGCGCGCTTCCAGATCTCTCATATGGCTTACCAAAGAAGGGTCCACCTGGGCCCGTTGCTCGAGAAACTGGGTGACCTTCTCGCGCTCTTCCTTTTTGGGCTGTATCTTCCATTGTACGATGACGTGGTTTTGATATTCACTGTTCGCCACCTTTTGCGCCAACACGATCACTTTTCGAACGTCCGTGAAGAGCAGAGTCAGCTCCGAAGAGATCCGAGTCGAGAGATCTTCGGCCGCATGGTAAGTTTGCAGTTCTAATTCTCGCTGAGAGAGTTTGACTTCGTAGTCATGGATCAAGTTGGACTCGGTGTTGAACTTTTCGCTCATTCGCTTTTCTAGACTTTCTTCAAGTGAAGCCTGCCGAATCTCAAGATTTTTCGGTTCCAGGCTATAACGTTTGATCTTTTCTTTCAAAAGGTCCACCTCACTCGCCGGAAGTGATTCACCAATTAAGCTGACCGAAATCTTAGACTCTCGCCAGCCGTAAATAATTTCGGTTCCGACGACGAAGGACCGCTCAAATCGCATTTCTTTATTTACAAAGCTCATGGCGCGCGAGCGAAAAAGAGTTTCTCGTTGCAGAAACCAAGCCAACACCAAACTCGGTAGTATAACCACACTGGCCGTTAACAAAATCCACCGGTTGATTCGCTTTTGGTGGTCAACATCGGTGACCTTGACCCGTTTAAATTTCATGTAGCGAACGAATACATAGGTCGAAAGACAAATAAATACGGAGTTAATCACGAACAAGTAAATCGCACCCAAGAAATATTTGGGTTCGAGGCGGGCAAAACCAAATCCCGCGGTGCAAAGCGGAGGCATCAACGCGGTCGCGATCGCCACCCCAGCTACGGCATTGCCACCTTTTTCCTTGCGGGACACGGCCACAATGCCGGCGGCGCCACCAAAGATCGCGATCAAAACGTCGTAGAATGTGGGTCGAGTTCGGGCCAATAGTTCACTCTGAATTTCGGATAACGGAGAAATCACAAAATAGCAGGTCGAAGTGAAAACACTAATGCCGACGGCATAAACCAGATTGAGGGCCGATCGTTTTAGCAACTCAAAGTCGTTCACGCCCAAGGCCAAGCCCGATCCAACTATCGGTCCCATGAGAGGAGAAATTAACATGGCTCCAATAATCACCGCGGCCGAATTTGTATTGAGCCCTATTGAGGCCACAAAGATCGCAAACACCAGAGTCCAAGCATTGGCGCTGCGAAAATCAACGTTCTCCCGAATATTCTCGACGGTTCGCTCTTCATCCATATCTGCCCGTAAGTTGAGCAGGCGTCGAAGGGTGAGGTAAAACCATTCGAGTCGAGCGAAAACTTCCTTGCTGGTCATGCCTTGATGCTGACAGACTACGGTTTTGCGGTCCACACTATAGTGAAGGAAGGAACAAATGAACGGTTTTTTCTCTCTGTTGTTATTGATTGGCACCAACGTAGCATGGGGGCAAACGGCTTTGCCCGAAGCTCCACCAACTCCGAAAGACAATCCACCCACCAAGGAAAAGATTGAGCTGGGTCGACAGCTTTTTTTCGATCCTCGTCTTTCGCAATCCGGCACGGTGTCTTGCAACTCCTGTCACAATGTTATGGCGGGGGGCGAAGATGGCCGACGATTCGCAGCCGGGGTCGGCGCCCAGCTGGGGGACCGAAACTCCCCCACAGTGTGGAACGCCGCTTTTCAGACCGTGCAGTTCTGGGATGGTCGCGCCGGATCGCTCGAAGATCAGGCCAAGGGCCCCTTAGTCAATCCGATCGAAATGGGTATGAAAGATCATGATGTGGTGGTGAAAGACAGGATCTCTAAGATTCCCGGTTATGTAACACAATTTAAGAAGGTCTTTGGCGGCAGAAGTCCTGTCACCATCAACAACATCGCCAAGGCCATTGCGGCCTTCGAACGAACACTCATCACTCCCAACTCGCCATTTGATCGCTATATCAAGGGGGATAAAACGGCCATGTCCAAAGATGCGATCATGGGATTTGAAACATTCAAAACCACGGGGTGCGTCGCCTGCCATCAGGGAAGCAATTTTTCAGGTCCCGATTTGCCGGTAGGGACAGGATTTTATCAAAAATTTCCCACCTACCCCGACTCTGGCATCGAAAAGAAGTACGCTTTTACTTCTGACCCGGGTCGCTTCAAACATACGAAACAGGATTCGGACAAAGGGCTTTTCCGTGTGCCGAGCCTTAGAAATATTGCACTGACCGCACCTTACTTTCATAACGGTGCCGTGACGACATTAGAAGAAGCGATTCGAGTGATGGCGAAACTCCAACTCAACAAGACACTCAAAAAGGCAGAGATAAAAAGCATCGCGGCGTTTTTGACTGAGGGTTTAACTGGCGAATTCCCTAAAATTGAAATGCCCCGGCTGCCCAGCACTCCTGGTTGGAGTTTAACAGCCGAGGAAAAGTGATTCACTCAGTACAAATAGTCGTGCGCGGATAGTTGGCTACGGCGTCGACCAATTCTTTGTCGATGCCGAGCCCTTGCCCTGACAACTCCACGCTCGCGCGATTGATGCTTTCATCGTAGTTCACATAGTCGGCATCAACCATCCCGGATTCTGGGCCTTCCAGATCTAACATTTTGACGGGTGCCCGACAGGACAAATCAAACTCATCTAAGTGAGTGACCTTAATCGCCGTTTCGTCAAACAGCCGAATGAACGAGCTTCGTCTCTCTTTCAAATCATGCACCAAATTCCATACGGAAAATCCAGGCTGCCGGACCAGACGCAAAATTTTCCAAGCGGTTGCTTCGGCCGACTTAGCACTATTCTGCACATTCAATTCTTTCACACTCTCGGCCAAAATAACAAATCGGTCGTTCGACTTCCGGCTCGTCCATGGAATCTCTTTCTGGCCGCCAAAGCCCAAAAAGTCAGTCAAGTATCGCATCGATTCTTCATAGGGCGAGTTGGTGAGGACCTTGTAGGGCAGATGACCTGAGCGGTGCACCAGAACATTCAGTCCATCAAACTCAAACGTGGCGCATTCACCCGCGGAGTCACATGCAAAATAGTGAATCGGAGCATAGACGTTCTTCATTCGCATGTTGGCCAAATTTTGAATCATTTCTTCGACGGTGGCCGCTGTATCCAGCTGAAACTGAATCCACTGGGCCTCATTAACCACAGGTTTATCGCCCCCTGACGGGCCGGGAGAGCCAAAATCCCACAAGATCTCTATTGCCAATCCACGTTCATTCAATCCGCTGATAGGAAACTCGCGACCAAATTGCGAGTAGGTGAGACTTCCATAAATCGAGGTCCATTCGAGCGGTCGATCCTTGGCCGATCTCACGAGAGCGACTTTTCTAACACCACGTTTATTAATAAAAGCCAAACCGTGTGACATTTGCCAGTCATAGCTCTTAGCCAAAACTTGAAAGCGGCTATTTTGGCTTGCAAAGGCACTGCAGGCAAAAGAAGGTGCCGACGCCCCGAGAAGACAAGCAGACAGCAAATAAAGAAAGATTCGCCTCATAAGCGCACTCCTTACGAATAACCAGAGTCAAACATTGATTCCTCGCAAAGTGAATCTGAATGTAATAGACTCATGGAGCTATGCGCGAATATCGAGTCGAAATTCTTCTGGGCTTGGTGGTGTTAGTTTGCTCCAGCTATTTACTACTCAAATGGCAATCAAAGCCTCCGCCAAAATCCACCTGTGGCGGCCCCCTTGTGACCATCCAAGTCCCTGATGACACGATGGCGCCCATCTTAAAATCAGGAGCGTCGGTTAAGATACTCACCAACTGGAATGGTTGCTACGAGCTGACAAAGGGTGACTTGGTTGCATTTAAAATTTCGGCTTCACACGACCCCGTAGTCAAACGACTCGAGGCTATGGCCGGCGATGTTTTTCGCATCGAGCGAAGTGAAGATAAGTCGGGTTGGAATGTTTTTGTTAACAACACCTTGCTTGAGCGCAATGGTAAACCATATAAGTTTGGTTCTCCCGCATTGCCCCTTTTAAAAATTTACCAGGAGAAGCACCAGGGACTGCTCGACCAAAACGCGATCCTGCTGTTTTCCGAGACCCCGCCTGGAGACCAGGATTCCGGGACTCTTGGCGTTGTAAACGTGCAGGATTTACTTGGGCCTGTGGTCCTAGGACCTGATTCTTCCAGGACTGGCCCGTAGGCTTAGGACCAAGCTCCGGAATGACCCGCTAACTCATTAGTTTTCCTCAGATTTTTCCGAAAAGTTAATCGGAGGGAAACATGTTCAAATCCTTGAAAGCACATAAACAAGTTTGGCTGGGTCTGATGATATTGATGGTCGGATTCGAAGTCGGACTCTGGTTTGGGAAATCCGAAATAAATTTGGATCAGAAATCCATCAGCTCGGTAAAAGAAATTTCAAAAACTGCCGACGCGCGCGGGCCTTGTGTTGTCGACAAATCTGAGCCTCCGGCTGAACCCAAAAGTGAAGCCACGCAAACCACCGAGTCTTCTTCACTTGCGGTGGAACCAAAAGAGGAAATTTTGGGCTCTCCGATTTTTAAAGATCCTGGAGTTCTTAAATCCACCGTACATGGCTGGATTCATGTTCGCTGGAAAGCGGTCAACGGTGCCAAGGCCTACGAAGTTCACGTGAAAGATTATACTGGCAAGGAAATTCGCAACTTTACCACCTATCGGACCTACACGTATCTAAAGAAGCTGCCTGTAGATCCCCGGCAGGATTCCACCCTTTATTCAGTGATTGTGACACCACTAGGTGAAGGCGAAGCGCGCGGCAAACCAAGCGATGAAAAAGCCGTGGCCATGCGCCCACTTCGCAACCTAGAACCGCCGACAATCAAGGCGATCCACACCCAAAAAGAAGAAGATCCAGGCTCTAACGAGAACATACCAACGATTAAGGAGTAAGGTATCCTACTCGACGCGTTTAAGATTTTTATCTCTGAGATTCTCATTGTCGCTCTGGGTTGCCAGACGCCGGCGGTGTTTGCTCAGACGCGTCCACAAGAAGCCAGGCCGTTCGACTTAGACGATGACGTTCCGGCGCGTACCTCCATCATTGAATTCAATCCGATTCCAAATGCTGTTTCTTACCAAGTCGAAATCCGTCCGCAAAATCGAGTTTGGGCCCACAACTACAAATTCGACATTCCGGGTGAGGATCCAAAATTAAAAATTCGACTGAATCCGGGCCAATATGCCTTGCGCACCAGATCCTTTGACGCCTTTGGTTTCTTTGGTCCTTGGAGCCATTGGCAAAAATTCTGGATTCACTACGAATCGGTCGACGCCATTTATCCAGCCGATGGATCCACGGTCAAACCCAAGAGCGGATTTCGGGAGCTCCTTCAATTTGAATGGCCGATTGATCCCAAAGCACATGGTTACCTCTTCGTCCTGCGAGACGAAGCTGGCAAGGCATTGCATCACGACCTTGTGCGAACTCCCTGGAATCTAGTGGAATTGGAACTTTCTGCCCGCTACAGCTGGACCTATGAGCCCATTTATTCGGCCGCTCAGATGAAGAAGCCCGCCGATCAGATCCCACCTCCCGAGCGAGATTTTTACACCTTTAAGATGGAGGGCCCGGCTCCCGGAACCCGAGACATGAATCTAAAGTCCTCGGCTAGTCCGCGCGCATTGAAGTACCAGTATGAGTTCCTCAAACTCGATCGAGTTGGAGAACGGGGTAGCTCCGCCGTCTACGAGTCCACAACGCCCGAGTTTAAAATCGCTATGGCGCCAGGAACTTATGAGGTCCGTGTTCGAACTTTCTTTGATGACCGCTCGATCAGTGATTGGAGTCCGCCATGGAAGTTCTTTGTCCCCTATGAGAAAGTCAAAACCATTTCGCCAGAAGACGGTCAAAAACTGGATCCCAATGATTTCGAATACTCCTTTGACCTGACTTGGAAGGCCCAAAACGACGTCAACCATTATATGGTTTACATTTACAACGACAAGGGCGAGTTCATTCGGTCTTACATGACCGAGGAAACCAAGGTTCAGGTTTCACTTCCCCACAATCGAAGTTACCGCTGGTTGGTGATCCCCTACAGCGCAGGACAAAGTGAAATCAAACCACCGGAAATGCCGGACTACGCCCCTAGCTTCTCGATTGAAAACTACATTCCGCTGAAAATGTCTTCTAGTGAAGAACCTAGCCATCTGTATGCCTGGGGCCGCTACTACACATCCCTCATCGACTACGAAGGACGCAACTACGACCTCAACTCGAAAGTCGCTCAACCGATCTACGGTGGCACTGGCGAACTTGCACTTGGTTACTGGCATCGAAAATCTCACCTAGGTTTATTGACCCACGCCGGGCTCAGTGGATTCTTGATTGGCAACACCACCTACAATTACGGTTATGCCGGTCTACACTTAGGCTATCGGCATATGTTCGATAGCGGGAGTCGCTTGCGTATCTGGGCCGGTTACACTTACATGGAGTTCCCCGAATTCCTGCGTGATCCGTTTGTTCAGAACTACGATTACCACCGTGTGAAGTCGGCGGGTCCGCAGTTACAGATCTCTTACATGGGCGACTTCCTCAATTATCCTAAATTCGGTTGGCACATGTACGGAGTCGCTTATCAAAGCCGACAGAGTATACAAACCCCCAATGGCCTGGATCAAATTCCACAGCTCAGCTACACGCTCGGGATTTTCGGAACGTACAAGTGGACGGACAATCAAAAGTGGATGATCGGTTACGCGTATAAAGAAGAAAACATTCGTTACAAGAGTACCGACCGATCTGGATTGGATAATTATAGTTTTACTAAGGGACATTTTTTGAATTTGAGTATTGAGATTGGGTTGTCGAAAGAACACTTCAAGTAGGAGCTGGAGTACTTACGTGCATATTATTTTGATTCTTAGACTTTTAAATCTGGCGCGCAGATTGCTTAATCACCTGTTCATGCTTCCAGATTGCATAAACTGCGCACAGACGTCCGAGATCCGGAGTATAGTCGTCCGAGCCGGATACTTTTATCGAACAAGTGATTCCCGAAAAATTCAACGATTCAGATGCCAGCATTGTGGCAAGCATTTTAGTAGGGCCACTTTTGACCCTTGCTACCGCCACAAGAAACGAAGAATGAATTTTCGTGTGATGCGCGAGCTCGTGTCAGGGGTCTCTATGCGGGAATGCGCTCGCAAATTACACATTCATCGAACAACAGTCGCTCGAAAGAAGAGATTCATGGCCCAGACCGCTCGGGATTGGATGCGAGGATTTTTAGAGACAAAAACAGTTCAGTATCTCCAATTCGACGACATGGAAACTTTTGAACATTCGAAGATGAAGCCTCTGTCAATTACGATTGCCGTTGAGAAGCGGACCCGTCTGATCATCGGTTTTGCAGTGTCCTGCATGCCCGCAAAAGGGCCGCTCTCTAAGAAGGCTTTGCAGAAATACGGTCGGCGCCCAGATCTAAGGGCGGCTGGCCGTGCGAAGTTGTTCAAGATGATAAAATCAAGCATTGAGCCAGAGGCTTTAATTGAGTCCGATGAAAATCCTCATTACAAGTCGGACGTAAGGAAGCATTTCCCCCGGGCCGTCCATAAGGCGCATCCCGGGCGTCGGGGTTGTGTTACCGGCCAAGGGGAACTCAAGGCCGGGGGCTTCGATCCACTTTTCAGTTTGAACCACACTTGCGCCATGCTACGGGCGAACATCAATCGCCTCTTTCGTCGCACTTGGTGCACCACTAAGAAGGCACATGCGCTTGAGGATCATATTTATCTCTACGCCAAATGGCACAACACAAGACTTCTGAGCAAGATCTAGATTTTATAACGATTTAAAAAATGCAGGCTAGTGGGCCAGCTGGCGCTTGATAGAGTCGATATCTCTACGCAACTCCTCATTCATCCTTCGAAGCTGCTCCACTTCACCCTCAAGCCTTTGGATCTTCGCATCCGCATCCCGCTTATTCGCCTCAACAACCGAAGCTAGGGTTCGAATCTGCGATTCCTGCATTCGGCACATTCCATACAGGTCTTTGCTCGCCTCAATCAACGGGCCCACCAAGTTTCCATACTTCACGGTCTTGAATCCAGTTGCCGGGTTCACCGCCACAAGCTCAGGGAAGACTTCTTCCACTTCTTGCGCGATCAAGCCCACATCATGTGATTTGTCCTTGCGCCAATCAAATAGCACACCATTGAGTCGCATAATGCTCTCCAACCCGGGTGCAGGACGAATATTCTCTTTTAATCTTCGATCCGAAGAATAGTAAAACGCCGTCGCTGTCACCGAGCCCGTGAAACTACCCGATCCCACCACGTCCAATTCGAAGGCCGGCGACGCCGAACCCACACCGACCTTACCCGTTCCATTCGGTAGAAGAGTTATGTTTCCATTGGCCGACGTGGCCAAAGATATTCCCGCCGTACCAGTCGTGATGTCAGTCGAGGGATTTAGCTGAGCAAAGCTAATGGTCGTGCCATCCGTGCGCAGGATTCGGTTGGCCGTCGTACCCGAAGTATAGGCGGGAACACCAGTACCATTAGTCACCAATGCGGAGGTATTGGCCGTGGCCAATCCACTCACTGTGTTGGCGGCCGAGGCATAAAGAAGCGTATTGATTCCATAAGTGTCCGCAAAGGTCGACGTCGTCGCCACCCAATTGGTTCCATCAGCTCGCAAGATCGTACCGGTACCAGTGGCCGTACTGGGGAAGGTCGCCGTACTCCATGCAGGACTTCCCGCACCGGCCGACTGAAGGATTTGGCCTGACGTACCCGCGGCCAGGACCGAGACCGGCGAAGTTCCATTGCCCAACAAAAGACGATTCGCCGTAAACGTAGCCGCTCCCGTACCACCATTTGCGACAGGCAAGGTTCCATTCACGCCCGCCGTCAAGCTCACATTCAGAAGCTGCGATCCATCGACAGCAGGCAAGCGAGCGGATCCATCCAATTGAACAACTTGGTTGTTACCGGTACCCACGTCTACATTTATAGTTCCAGTTGTGGTGATCGAACCACCGGTGGTTCCAGTGCCGCCCGCAACAAATGTCACACCCGTCGCCGCCGCATCCGCCGGCAACCAAGCCGTACCATTCCACGACAAGACCTGGCTGGACGCTGCGCCCGATTGGGTTAACTGAGTGACAGGGATTGCGATTGCGACATTCGCCGCACCAGTGATGCGACCTTGTTGATCCACATTAAATGTCGTCACTTGCGAAGCCGAACCATAAACTCCCGCTGTCACAGCCGTGTCCGCTAGACTAATAGTACCCGTCGACGAGACTGGTCCACCGCTTAACCCCGTGCCTGTTTGCAGGAAGGTTACGGCCGAAGAACTGACCGTTCCACAACCCCAACCCGTTGAAGAGTTCCATTTCAAGACTTCGTCATTGGCACATGCATCGGCGTATCCAATCGTGGAGCCTGTTGCACCATCTGTCATCAGTATGCGGTTGATCGCCACACCGATGCTGTTCAACTTAGCGGAAGTAATAGCGTCGTTTAAAATCTTAGCCGTTGTCACCGCATTGGCCTGAATGGTGGCAGCAACAGAACCGGGGCCGGTAGCGACCACATCACCCGTCAGGGCGGTGATTCCACCGTCGGAATCCGCAGCCGGCAACCAGAACGATCCATTCCATTTCAAAACTTGGCCAGAAGCCGCCGACGATTGATTGATTTGTGAAGTGTCGATCGCAATTGCCACATTCGCCGCACCTGTAATGCGTCCTTGTTGATCCACATTGAATGTCGTCACTTGCGATGCCGAACCATAAACTCCTGCTGTCACAGCCGTGTCGGCCAAGCTGATGGTTCCGACTGAACTAAAGGGTCCGCCACTCAATCCAGTTCCC